>JACCTQ010000079.1 GCA_013812265.1 Actinomycetota bacterium | reverse complement strand
TGCTCGCCCATGCGCTCGAAGCGTCCGAGCTCGCGCTCGGCCTGACCCCGTACCTCGTCGGGCATGCCCGCCTCGCTGATCTTGGTGCGGTACTCCTCGATCACGGAGCCGTCGTCGTCGCCTAGCTCCTTGCGAATCGAGTCCATCTGCTTGCGCAGGATGTACTCGCGCTGCTGCTTCTGCGCACCCGACTCGACGTCGTCGCGGATCCGCTTGCGGATCTGCATCTCGGCGAGGCGTTCGCGCTGCAGCTTCACGGCCAGCTCGAGCCGCTCGCGGACGTCGATCGTCTCCAGAAGCTCGACCTTCTGCTCGAAGGCGAAGTCGGGTGCGTAACCGACCGTGTCGGCCAGGGCGCCGGGCTCGGTGATCGAGCGAACAAAGGCGGAGATGCGGCCGTCGTCTCCGCGGAGCTCGAGAATCTCCTCCACGACCGCGCGGTACTCACACTCGAGCTCGCGAACGTTTCCCTGGGCGGTTTCAGGGTCGAGTTGTTCCTCCACTGCGACGCGGAGCCTGCCGGCGGGATCCGTGTGCGCTGCGCCCGCGACGCCGCGGTGGAGACCGGTCAGCGTGACGGCGCGAGCGCCGCCGGGGAGGCGCATGTGGTCGACGACCTCGGCAACCGTTCCCACGGTCCCATAAGAGCTTTCGTGGCGCGGAACGAGCAGCACGCGTTCGTCGTCGCCGACGTCGATCGGCAGCGTGACGGTCATGTTCGGAAAGACAACGATGTCGTCGAGCGGAAAGAGCAGCAGCGTGGTCACTTGGTTCACCTTTCTGAGTTTCTGGTTGGCGTGAAACCAAATATACCTTTTGTACCTAGTGTTCCGCCGGCAACACCCGTGAGGCTGCAACGCGTTCCGAGCCATCCACAGCCCGCTTCTCTGCTGCTTGGTTACCGGGAGCCCATGAGTTTGTGGCTGCGAGCCACAAACTCATGGGCTCGGCTACAGCCGTCGGATGATGTCTTCGGCCTCGGAGCGCGTGAACGCTCTGAGCGTCTCCGTCTGCTCCGCGCCGAATCGCTGCATGCGCATCAGGATCTCGGCTGCCGTCTCGTCGTCCGGAGCCTCGAAGATCTCGACGACGTCGTAGCGCCCGAGCGTCACGTAGACACCCACGAGCCGCCCGCCCGCCTTCTCGATCGCGCGCTCGCCCTCCTCGACGCGCTCGCGCCAGGCGGGTAGACCGGCGAGCCCCTGCGACGTCCAACGCATGAGCGACACGTAATGCGGCATCCACCTCGGTCTTGTCCCTCGAGGGCGCGCGGGAAACGCGGTGTCTCGGCGACAATCCCCCGGTGCGACTGAATGCCTACCTCGCCCGTGCCGGGGTCGCCTCACGCCGGGGCGCCGACGAGCTCATAAAGGCGGGTCGGGTTCGCGTCAACGGGGAGCCGGGGCAACTGAACACGTTCGTGGAGTCCCGCGACGTAGTCGAGCTCGACGGCCGTACGCTCCGGCGCCAGCAGCTCGCCTACGTCCTCCTGCACAAGCCCGCGGGCGTCGTGACGACAGCCCGCGACCCGCAGGGGCGTCCAACGGTGATCGACCTCGTCCGCCACGACGCCCGCGTCGTGCCCGTCGGCCGCCTAGACGCCGACACCACCGGGGCGCTCGTGCTCACGAACGACGGCCCGCTGGCTCACCGGCTCGCGCACCCCCGCTACGGAGTGGAGAAGGTCTACGTGGCGGACGTGGAGGGCAGGCCGAATGCCGAAGCGCTCCGTTGGCTCGCAGAAGGGGTCGACCTCGACGATGGACGAACGTCGCCGGCGCGGGTGCGCAAGCTTGCTCCGTCGCGCCTCGAGCTGACTCTGCGCGAGGGGCGCAAGCACCAGGTCAAGCGCATGTGCGAAGCCGTCGGCCACCCTGTCCGCCGTCTTCACCGCAGCCGCCATGCCGGGATCACCGCGGACGAGCTTGCGCCCGGGGAGTGGCGTGCTCTCACGCCGGCCGAGGTAACGGCATTGCGAGAGGCAACCGAAGCCAGCCGGGCGCCCAGCTGATGACGGCGGTCCGAGTCGCCGGCATCATCGCCATCCTGGCGCTCGGCGCGTGTGGCGGCGCGTCCGATCCACGATCCGAAGTCAGCGAGCCACGCGGCGAGCGCATCGTCTTCTCGAGCAACCGCGACGGCGATTTCGAGATCTACGTGATGCGGCCCCGAACGAGGGCCGTTCGGCAGCTGACGCGAAACGCGAGGTCGGGGGCGAACGCCGCGCGGGACGAGCAGCCAACCTGGTCACCGGACGGGCGGATGATCGCGTTCGCGAGTACGCGAGATCACGAGAGCAACCCGCTCAGTTCGTATGAGATCTATGTGATGAATGCGGACGGCCGCAACCAGAGAAGGCTCACGGACGGCTCGCTCGGCGAGTTCGCGCCCCAGTGGACGGGCGACGGCCGCATCTTGTTCAGCGCCTGCGGCCGCGACCTCAGGACGTGCCGGCTGGAGTCGATCCGCCCAGACGGAAGCGACAGGCAGCGGTTCGGCAACCTTTCTCCACTCGCCGTCCTCTCGGGCACGGCGCTTTCACCTGACGGATCGAGCATCGCGTTCGTTCGGCCGGAGACCGGTGGCTTCTGGTCGGGAAAGGACGCAAACATCTATGTCTCGGAGCTGGACGGCTCGCACGAGAGCCGGCTCACGGAAAACGCCGCGAACGACGGGGCGCCCGCCTGGTCTCCGGACGGCTCCCGAATCGCGTTCGTGAGCGACCGCGACAAGAACGGGCGCTGCCTCTTTCACGATTGCACGGGAAACGCCGGGGAGATCTACGTGATGGACGCCGACGGAAGCAGGCAAGCACGCCTTACGCGCGATCCGGCAAGCGACGGTGATCCGACGTGGTCGCCCGACGGAACGCGGATCGTCTTCACCCGCATCGCGGACGAAAGCGACGACCACGACCTCTACGTCGTGAACGCCGACGGCAGCTGCGAGACGAGGCTCACCGACGGCGGGGCGTGGGACTGGATGCCGGACATCGACGGCGACCGGGCGGGTTTTCGCCCGAGATGCTGAGCCGCCCGCGCTACGGCGCGAGACGGCTCACGGCCTGACGAAGCCCATGCGCTTGTACATGGCGGCCAGTGTGGGGGCTGAGGCCGCGCGGGCCTTCTCCGCACCGCGGGCTAGCAGCCGCTGCAGCTCGCCGGGTTCGCCGCGCAGCTCCTCGTACCGGGCTTTGACCGGCCTGAACAGCTCCACGACGGCCTCCGCCACGTCCTGCTTGAACGGACCGTAGCCCTGGCCGTCGTAGCGCGCCTCGACGGCTGCGATCGACTCGCCCGTGGCGACGCACATGATCTCGATCAGATTCGAGACGCCCGGCTTGTCGGGCGCGTGCCGCACGTCTCGGCCCGAGTCGGTGACGGCCGTCTTGAGCTTCTTCACGATCACCTCGGGCTCGTCCAGGATCCGGATGGTCCCCTGCGGGGTGGTCCCCGTCGTGGACATCTTTCGCTCCGGCTCCTGAAGGTCCATGATGCGGGCACCGACCTCCGGGAAGATGCCCTCCGGCACGGTGAACGTCTCGCCGAACCTGGCGTTGAACCGCTGCGCCACGTCGCGCGCGAGCTCGAGGTGCTGGCGCTGGTCGTCGCCGATCGGCACCCGGTCGGTCCCGTACAGGAGGATGTCGCCCGCCATCAGCACCGGATAGGTGAGCAGGCCGGCCGAGACCGACTCCTGTTGCTCGGACTTGTCCTTGAACTGGGTCATCCGGCGCAGCTCTCCCACCGTCGTGACCGCGCTCAACAGCCAAGCCGCCTCGGCGTGGGCACGCACATGGCTCTGGAGGTAGACCGTGGAGCGCTCGGGGTCCATGCCGGTGGCAAAGAGCATCGCGACCAGCTCGAGCGTTCGCTCACGCAGGTCGGTCGGGTCGTAGGCCACGGTGATGGAGTGCAGGTCGACGACGCAGAGGAACACCTCGCCCAGCTCCTGGCTCGCGGCGTACTGCCGAAAGCCGCCGCTGTAAGCACCGAGGTGCTTGCTTCCGGTGGGTTGGATTCCGGAGAAGATGCGCATGGTGTTAACCCCTTTCGAGGAAGTTGCGGGCGAGCTCTGGCCCGACCGGTGTAAGCACTGATTCGGGATGGAACTGAAGGCCGTCGATCGGTAGGTCGGGGTGGCGAACGGCCATGACCTCGCCGTCCGGTGACGTGGCGGACACCTCGAACGGGGCCGGCACCCGTGTGGCCGCGAGCGAGTGGTAACGGCCCGCCGTGAATCCGGCAGAAATACCGGCGAAGATCCCTCGACCATCATGACGGACGACCTCGCCCTTGCCGTGCAACAGCCGGCGCGCTGGACCCACGTCGCCGCCGAAGGCCTCGACGATCGCCTGGTGGCCGAGGCAGACGCCGAGTGTCGGCATCTGTGCCGAAAGTCGACGCACGATATCGACCGTGTTTCCTGCCGCCGGCGGCCGGCCGGGTCCCGGGGAGATCACGAGGTGCGACGGCGCCAGGCGCTCGGCCGAATCCGCGTCGAGCACGTCGTTTCGGTGCACGACCACCTCGGCGCCGAGCGCTCCGAACAGGTGGGCGAGGTTGTACGTGAAGCTGTCGTAGTTGTCGATCAGCAGGATCATGCCGATGCCTCCGCGAGGTCGATCGCAGCTTCGACGGCAGCCAGCTTGTCGATGCATTCCTCGTGCTCGGCTGCGGGCTCCGAGTCGGCTACGACCCCACCGCCCGCTTGCAGGTATGCGATCCCTTTCGAAAGCACGATCGTGCGGATCGTGATGCACGTATCGAGCGTGCCGTCGGGCAGCGCGTAGCCGACGGCACCCGCGTAAGGGCCGCGGCGGTGGCCCTCGAGCTCGGAGATGATCTGCATCGCGCGCACCTTCGGCGCCCCGGAGACCGTGCCTGCGGGGAAACATGCGCGCAGGAGGTCGAAAGGCCCCACGTTCGCCCGAAGCTCGCCTGACACCTCCGAGACGAGGTGGGTGACGTGCGAGAAGCGCTCGGGCTCGAGCAACCGCTCGACGTGGACCGTGCCCGGCCGGCACACACGGGAGAGGTCGTTGCGGCCGAGGTCGACCAGCATCATGTGCTCGGCGCGGTCCTTCTCCGAGCCGAGGAGCATCTCGATGTCACCGTCGCCGGCGCGAACGGTGCCCGCGATCGGATTGAGCGTCGCACGGTTGCCCTCCAGCCTGACGAGTGTCTCGGGCGACGAGCCGATCAGCGCGAGCTCGCCGAGCTCGAGCAGGAACAGGTATGGCGAGGGGTTGACACGCCGAAGCGCGCGGTACAGCTCCACCGGGGTCGCGCGCGTCGACCGCTCGGCGCGCTGCGACAACACGATCTGGAAAGCGTCCCCGGCCGTGATGTACTCCTGTGCGCGGCGGACGCGCGCCTCGTGCTCGCGCCGATCGGGCGTACGCATCGTCGGGCGGGCGGCCGCGCCTTTGTGGCGCGTAAGTGGTAGCTGCGGCGCAGCGAGGAGGTTCGCGACCTCGGCCGGGTCGCCGTACAGGGTCTCCGCGACGCCGCGGGCGTGGTCGAAGCGCACGAGCGTGTCGCATTCGATGAAGCGGCTCTCCGGGAGATCCTGCCCGTCGTCGGGAAGCCGGACAGTCGGCTCGAGCGTCGCTACGTAGTCGTAGGCGACGTACCCGACGACCGGAACACGGGAGGACTCCGCGCGGGCGAGCGAGACGAGTTGCGAGCCGCGGCCCACGAACGAGTAGCGGCCGAGACGGCCCTGCTCGACCGACTCGAGCAGGAAGCTCGCACGGGCGCCCTCGCGCAGCCGTAGGTAGGCCCCGAGCGGGGTGAGGAGGTCGGCGGGTATATCGGTCGAGGTTGTCATCTCGTCGTTCGTGCAAACAAAAAAACCCTCCGGCTGGAAGGTCTCGAGCGAGGCGGGGCTTTTGGCCTGGATCAGGTCAGGCGACGCCCCCGCCCCGCTCGCGGTGCCACCAGGCCCAGCTCTCGGAGGGGGAGGTCGTCATCGTTCCTCGAGGATAGAGGCCTCACCCGAGGCGGTCAAGCAGCGAAACGAGGTGCTACGCCGCCGTCGCGAGCTCTGCGGGGACGGAGCGCGCCCGCTCGACGATGAGGTCGACAAGGTTCACGAACGGATCGAAGCCGACCACGTTCGACGCGTCGGCGACGAAGTTCGAGAGCGCATTCAGGTCGTAGAAGTACGGCAGGCCGTCGCGGTCGCTGACGAGATACTCCACGCCTCCGAGATCCATGCCGGCCGCCGCGACCAGCCGGCGGGCGTCGGCGATCAACTCCGCCGGCGGCTCGAAACGCTCGATCGGCAGGCTGCGGCCGGATATTCCGTCTGCGATGCCGGGCAGCTCGCAGTAGTCGGCCGGGCAGAGGTTGAAGCCACCGGGGACGAGCTGGATCCGGATCGCATAGAGGAACTCGCCGCCGAGAATCTCCACTCGCACGATGGACCCGGACCTGGCGGGGAGGTGCTCCTGTACGAGGGCGGTTCCGTCGAGTCCGAGCTCGATCTCACCGCTCTGCACCGCCGCGGCGAGCTCGTCCGAGGTCGCGAACGAGCGGATCCCGGCACCGCTGCCTCCGACATTCGGCTTCAAGAGCACCGGGAACCGGAGCCCGTCGGCGGCAGCGAGAGCTCGGGACGGATCGTTGATGACGCGGGTGGCGGGGTACCGGAGCCCAAGGCGTGCGAACAGTGAGCACTGCGCCGCCTTGGAGAGCTCGACGCGGAACGCGCCGTACCCGTTCAGGACCGGAGCCCCGATGTCCTCGAGGTACGAGAGGTAGTGGAGGCTGTGGAAGGTCGCCCGGGCGTGGCCCCGCGTCCACGCGGAGGGGCTCATGCGGTTCACGACGAGCGACGGGCTGGGACGACGCTCGGAGGGGTCCCACACGAGCTCGTTCGGGTGCAGCTTCGTGTGCTGGATGCCGCGGCGGTCGAGCTCGGCGAAGAGCGGCTCGAACCACAGGGGATGCTCGTACAGCACAGCGACGTGCGGTTCCATGCGCTGAACTATACAAAATGAAGCGTCGTGCCGTGGGCTGGTCACGCCTCCTCGAGCTCGCGCTTGGTGAGCTCGAGGATCGCCCTGTGCAGAGCGCGGACGCCGTCGTCGGAGAGCGGGCCGCTGTTCACCTCCGTCAGGTGCTCGAGCAGCCACCGCTCACGATCGAGATCAACGAAAGCGAGACCGCTCGCCTGCTTCACTTCCTTGAGCTCGGCCACCAGCTCGAGGCGCGCGTTCAGGAGAGAGACGATGGTGCGGTCGACCTCGGCGATCTGCTCGCGTAGTGCATCGATGGCCGCGTCGGTCACTCATCACCCCCTCGGTAACAATAGGTCGATGGCCGTCGTCTCCGCATGGTCGCCGTCGTCGTGGCGGGAATACTCGGCGCTCCAGCAGCCGGAGTGGCCGGATTCCGGTCGCGCCCAGGACGTGCGCCGCCGGCTTGCAGCCCTACCGCCGCTCGTCTTCGCAGGCGAGGCGCGGCAGCTCACCGCCGCGCTGGCCGAGGTCGTAGAAGGTCGCGCCTTCCTCCTGCAGGCCGGGGACTGCGCCGAGTCCTTCGACGATTTCGCGGCCCCGTCGATCCGCGACAAGCTGAAGGTTCTGCTGCAGATGGCGGCCGTCCTGACCTACGGGGCGACGCTCCCGGTGGTCAAGGTCGGCCGGATCGCGGGGCAGTTCGTGAAGCCGCGCTCGTCGCCGACCGAGCACGTCGACGGGGTCGAGCTGCCGTCCTTCCGCGGGCACATGGTGAACGGCGACGCCCCGTCGCCCGAGGCCCGGGTGCCCGACCCGGAGCGAATGCTCGCGGGCTACAACCAGTCCGCTGCGACGCTCAATCTCGTGCGGGCCTTTACGAAGGGAGGCTTTGCCGACCTCAACCAGGTGCACATGTGGAACCAGGAGTTCGTCGCGAGCTCCCCCGCCGGCCAGCGCTACGAGGTAATCGCGAGCGAGATCGAGCGCGCACTGCGCTTCATAGCCGCCGTCGGGATCGACGTGGCGGCGCTGCAGCAGCTGCACCAGGTCGACCTCTGGACGAGTCACGAGGGAATTCTGCTCGACTACGAGGAGGGGTTGACGCGCCGCGACTCGCTGACGGGTGACTGGTACGACTGCTCGGCTCACATGCTGTGGATCGGGGAGCGCACGCGTGATCCGCACGGCGCGCACGTCGAATTCCTGCGCGGAGTTCACAATCCGATCGGCTGCAAGCTCGGCCCGGCCGCCTTGGCCGCGGACGTGCTCGAGCTCTGCGAGCGCCTGAATCCGGCCCGCGTGGCGGGCCGCCTCTCTCTGATCGTCCGCATGGGTGCGGGTCGCGTGGCGGAGCGCCTGCCCCCGCTGCTTCGAGCCGTTCGGGAGGCGGGGCATCCGGTGGTCTGGGTCTGCGACCCGATGCACGGGAACGTCTCCACGACCGCGTCCGGTCGGAAGACGCGCCATTTCGACGCGATCATGGACGAGCTCGAGGGGTTCTTCGATGCCCACGCAGATGCAGGCACGTGGCCGGGTGGCATCCATCTCGAGTTCACGGGTGACGACGTCACGGAATGTCTGGGCGGATCGGAGCAGGTACGCGAGGACGAGCTCGACACTCGCTACATGACGCTTTGCGACCCGAGGCTCAATGCGCGCCAGTCCGTCGACCTCGCCTTTCGCGTCGCCGAGCTCATGCGCCGCTAGTGATCCGGCGGCTGGCGATCATCGGCACCGGCTTCATGGGAGCCTCCGTCGGCCTGGCGGCAAAGCGCGAGGGTGCGCAGCTGGTCGTGGGCTTCGACGCGGACCGGGACGCCGCAGCCGCAGCTGCCGAGCGGGGCGCAATCGATACCGTGGCCGACTCGCTGGCCGACGCGGTCGCCACCGCGGACCTCGCCGTCGTCGCCGTCCCGGTGGCGCGACTCGCGCACGAGGTGCTGGACGTTCTCGCCGCGAGCGGTGACGCGTGCACCGTCACCGACGTCGGCTCGACGAAGGCTGCCGTCTGCGCGGCGGCGCACGAGTCGCCCCGCTTCATCGGCGGTCACCCCGTCTGCGGCTCGGAGGCGCGCGGACCGGCGCACGCGCGCGGCGAGGTCTTCCAAGCGGCGACGTGGTACCTCTCTCCGCTCGCGCGGACGGAGCCGGCCCGCTTCCAGCTCGTGCACCGCTTCGTCAGCCGTCTCGGAGCAACCCCCGTTGCGGTCGACCCACTCGCCCACGATCGCATCGTGGCGCTGAGCAGCCACCTTCCGCACGTGCTCGCGAACGTGCTCGTGAACCAGGCCGGCGCGACTCGCGTCGACGGGCACGAGCCGCTCGCGGCCGCCGGAGGGTCGCTCCGCGATATGACGCGGGTCGCCGGCGCGAATCCGAGGATCTGGGTCGACATCTTCCTGGATAACGCGGAGCCGTTGTCAGCTGCCCTCGCGGAGCACCGCCGCCGCGCGGAGCAGGTGGAGCGTGCGCTGGCTGCGGGCGACGCCGGCTTCCTCGCGCGGTGGATCGGTGAGGCGGCCGGCAACCGGCTGCGCATGCTCGAGGAGGCGTATCCCGACCCGGGCGCTCTGCATCGCCTGCGCATCCATGTACCGGACCGGCCCGGCATCCTGGCCGGAATCACGCAGGCGCTCGGAGCCGAGCGGATCAACATCGAGGACTTCGATCTTCACCACTTCTCGCCGGAGCGAGGCGGCGTTCTGACCGTTCTCGTCGGCGGCGAGCACGAAGCCGTGCGAGCCGCGGAGGTGCTGGAGGCACAGGGTTACGGCGTCGTCGTCTCGCCAGTGCTCGACCCCTCATGACACGGGTCGAACCGGCGATCTCGCTCGCCGGTCACATCGCCGTCCCGGGCGACAAGTCGATCTCCCACCGAGCCGTCCTGCTCGGGGCGGTGGCGGAGGGCGTGACGACGATCGGCGGGTTCGGCCGCTCGCGCGACACCGAGGCGACAATCGCCGCCGTCCGCACGCTCGGCGTCGAGGTGCTCGAGGACGATGCCGACACGCTTCGTGTCCGGGGTGTGGGCCTGGGGAAGCTGGCGCCTTCTTCCGGGCCGATCGACTGCCGTAATGCCGGCACGCTGCTGCGCCTCCTGGCGGGCCTCGCCGCCGGCCAGGAGGGCCGCTTCGAGCTGACGGGCGACGAGTCGCTCCGCCGCCGGCCCATGGAGCGCATCGCCGAGCCGCTGCGTCGGATGGGCGCGGAGGTCTCCACGGAGAACGGGTGCCCGCCGCTGGTCGTCGAGGGACGGCCGCTGCGTGGGATCCGCTACGAGCTGCCGGTGGCGAGCGCACAGGTGAAGTCGTGCCTTCTCCTAGCCGGCGTGCAGGCGCGGCGGGACCAGACAACGGTCATCGAGCCCTTCACGACGAGAGATCACACCGAGGTGATGCTCGAGGCAGCCGGGGCTGCGATCCGGCGCCGCCCGCGGAGCGTGTCGGTCTCCCCCGCGAGGCGCCTTCAGCTCGGCGCGGTGCAGGTGCCTGGAGACTTCTCCGCAGCCGCTCCGTTCGTCGTGGCGGCGACGATCGTGCCGGGCTCCGAGCTGACGTTGCACGACGTCGGTCTCAATCCGACGCGGACGGGACTGCTCGACGTACTCGCCCGCATGGGCGCACGCGTCACGGTTTTGAACAGGCGACGGGTCGGGGGCGAGCCCGTCGGCGATCTCGACGTCCGGTCGGCCGAGCTCGTCGCGTCCTCCATTGAAGCTCTTGACGTGCCACGGATGGTCGACGAGCTTCCGCTGTTCGCTCTCGCCGCGTCGTGCGCTCGGGGCGAGAGCATCGTTCGTGGCGCATCGGAGCTGCGCGTGAAGGAGTCGGACCGCATCGAGGCGGTGGCGACCGGACTGCGCGCGCTCGGGGCGCGGATCTCGGCGACGCCTGACGGCTTCCGCGTCAAGGGAGTGCCCACACGCCCCAGGGGAGGCGAGATCGACTCGTACGGAGACCATCGCATCGCGATGATGGGTGGGGTGGCGGGGCTGATCTCGCGGCAGGGAGTCCACATTCACGACGCGGACAGCGTCGACGTCAGCTTCCCGGGATTCTTCGACCTGCTCGAGAACGTCGCCCAACGAAGCCGACCTTAGAGTAAAAGGCAGCGACCGATGACTGAGGCCGGGATCGAAACCACGCTTCGCCAGCCAGCGAGGCAACTCGTAACCGTCTCCCGAAGGGAAACGGCGTGATCGTCGCCATCGACGGGCCTGCAGGCGCGGGCAAGAGCACGGTGGCACGACGGCTAGCCGAGCGCCTCGGCTTCCGCTACCTGGACACGGGGGCGATGTACCGCGCCCTGACGTGGCTCGCGATGTATCGGGGGCTCGCGCTCGACCAGGGAGATCGGCTGGCGGAGCTCGCGGAGCAGCACCCGGTGGAGCTGAGCGAGACGGGGCGCGTCTCGATCGGCGGCATCGACGTCACGGCGTCGATTCGCGAGTCGCGCGTCGACCGCCTCGTGCCGGTGGTGGCCCGCCACCCGAACGTCCGCGCCGTCATGCGCCGCCGGCAGCGCGAGCTTGCGGAGGCGGGCAACGCCGTCGTGGAGGGACGTGACATCGGCACCGTGGTGGCTCCTCGAGCGGAGGTGAAGGTGTACCTCGTGGCCGATCGCGCCGAGCGTGCGCGCCGTCGAATGGCCGAGCGTCCCGGAATCGGGGCCGATGCGCTCGCCACCGATTTGAGGCTCCGCGACGAGAGCGACGCGGCGAGGATGCAACCCGCGCCGGATGCGGAGCTGATCGACACGACCGGCCTCGAGGTGGAAGACGTGGTCGCACGCATCGAGGACCTGGTGCGCGCCCGGCAGCCGGCGTGAACCGAGTCGACGCTGTCTGGGCCGTCGGGCGTCTGACCATCGGCACAGCGGCCCGGCTCTCTGCTCCGCGCCGAAACTATGGGTCCGAGCGCGTGCCGCCCGACGGCGGCGTCGTGCTTGCCATGAACCACTTCTCCTGGCTCGACCCGCTCGTGTTCGGCGCGGCGTGCCCACGCACGATCTACTACATGGCCAAGGTGGAGGCTCATCACCTCCCCGGTCTAGGTGAGCTGATCCGCTCGTTCGGGACCTTCGCTGTACGCAGGGGTGAATCGGATCGCGACGCGGTGCGAACCATGCGCAGAATCGTTCGCGAAGGGAACGCGCTGGGCCTGTTCGTGGAAGGAACCAGGCAGCTGAGCGGCGTTCCAGGCGAGGCGAAGCCGGGCGCTGCCATGGTCGCGCTCCAGGAGGACGTGCCGATCGTGCCGGCCGCAGTGCACGGCTCCCAGACGTGGCGACCGGGCAACTTCGATCCGGTCTCGATCGCGTGGGGTGAGCCGGTTCGCTTCGAAGGCGTCCGTCCGGGTGGACGCGCTTACCGCGAGGCCACCGCGGCTGTCGAGCAGCGGATCCGAACGCTCTGGGAGTTCCTGGTCGATATGCACGCGCTCGGGCGCCCCCTGGTGGCGATACCGCCCCGATGAGCCGGCGCGTTCATGCGCGGGAAACCGCGAGCAAGGAGTCCGACCAGTCTCCGCTGTTCGGCACCGTGGCCATCGTCGGTTTCCCGAACGTCGGCAAGTCGACGCTCATCAACCGGCTGACCGCTTCCAGGCAGGCCGTCGTCCACGAGACGCCCGGGGTCACGCGCGATCGCAAGGAGCTCGTCTGCGAGTGGAATGGCAAGCGCTTTCTGCTGATCGACACGGGCGGAGTGGACATAGTCGATCCCTCACCGCTCACGCGCTCGATCGCCGACCAGGCGCGCGCCGCGGTCGCAGAGGCCGACCTCGTTCTGTTCGTCACCGACGCGCGCGCGGGCATCACGCCGGGTGACGAGGAGCTCGCGGCCATCCTGCGCGCGGCACGCAAGCCGGTATTCCTGCTCGCGAACAAGATCGACGATCCTTCGCGAGACGTCGACGCCCTCGAGTTCCACCGGCTCGGCCTGGGGGACCCGGTGCCACTCTCCGGGCTGCACGGCCACGGAACGGGCGATCTCCTCGACGAGATCGTCGCGCGGCTACCCGGAGGCGGTCGGGTAGAAGTCTCGCCCGACGCCATCCAGGTGGCGATTCTCGGCCGCCCCAACGTGGGGAAGTCGAGCCTGCTGAATGCGCTCCTCGGCCAGGAGCGGGTAATCGTCTCCGACAAGCCGGGCACGACCCGCGACGCCATCGACACGATCCTGGAGCGAGGGGATCGCACTTTCGTCCTCGTCGACACGGCCGGACTCCGCCGCAAGCGGCGCCAGCGTCAGGGCATCGATTACTACTCGGAGCTTCGGGCTCTCGAGGCCGCAGAGCGAGCTGACGTTGCTCTCGTACTGGTCGACGCCGCGGAAGGAGTGGTAGAGCAGGATCTGAGCGTCATCGACACCGCGCGCAAGGCACACTGCGCGACCATTGTGGTGCTCTCGAAGTGGGACATCGGAACCGTCGATCTCGCAGACGTCCGGCGGCGGCTCGAGCCGAGGCTGCGCCAGCGTCCACCCCTCGTCGCCGTGTCCGCGCACACCGGCCGTGGCGTCGCGCGCCTGCTCGACCACGTGGAACGCCTGTTCGATAAGCACACCGCGCGCATCGGGACCGGCCAGCTGAACCGCTTCTTGGGCGAGCTCCGCGAGGCGCGGCAACCGCCCGCGCGAGGCGGCCGGCGGCTCAATCTGCTTTACGGAACGCAAATCCAGGTGCGGCCGCCGCGTTTCAGGCTGTTCGTCAACGATCCGGGGCTCGTCACGCGGGACTACGGCTACTGGGTCGAGAATCAGCTGCGCGAGCGGTTCGACCTCGCAGGCGTCCCCGTCATCATCGACTTCGCACGGCGGTAGAGGTTTGATCGGAAAACCGCGATCAAACCTCTGCCGCGAGGCAGTTGTGGCGCACCCATGAGGGCGGTAGTGGTGGGAGGGGGGTCGTGGGGAAGCGCGTTTGCGCGGGTCCTCGCCGAGCGCGGCCACGAGGTCGTGCTCGCATGCCGCGATGCGGAGCAGGCGCGCGCGATACGCGAGACCGGGCGAAACCCGCGTTACGTCCGCGACGCCGATCTCACCGGAGTGGACGCGAGCACCGTCTCGGACGCCCCGATCGCCGAGGCGGACACGGTCGTGGTCGCGGTGCCGAGCCGGGCGTTCGCGGCGGTGGTACGAGAGCTGCCCGGGAAGGCGCCGGTCCTGAGTCTTACGAAAGGTCTCGATCCCGCGACGGGGGAGCGGCTGTCGACCGTCGTTCGGGGGCGGCCGGTCGCGGTTCTCTCCGGGCCTAACTTCGCCGAGGAAATCGCGGCCGGTCTGCCTGCGGCGGCCGTGATCGCCAGCGAAGACGCCGATCTTGCCGTGCAGCTCCAGCACGCGATCAACTCCCTCGCTTTCAGGATCTACGTAAATTCCGACCTGATCGGAGTGGAGTTGTGCGCGGCGGCCAAGAACGTGATTGCGCTCGCCGCGGGCGGCGTGGACGGCGTCGCTTTCGGAGACAACGCGAAGGCCGCTCTCATCACGCGCGGGCTCGTGGAGATGGCGCGCCTCGGTGAGGCCTGCGGTGGGCGAGCGGAGACCTTTTCCGGCCTGGCCGGTATGGGCGACCTGATCGTGACGTGCTGGAGCCGGCACGGGCGAAACCGGCAGGCAGGGGAGATGATCGCCCGCGGCGTGCCCGCCGCGCAGGCGGCGGCCGATATCGGGATGGTGGTCGAGGGGCTTACGACGGCACCCACGCTGCGAGCGCTGTCGCGCCGACTCGGAATCGAGATGCCGATAACGGAGGGCGTGTGTGCGGTGCTCGAAGGAAGAGAGCTCTCCGACCTGGTCGCGGGCCTGATGGGCCGAAGGCCCACCGAGGAATAGACGTTTGACCGGGTTTTTCGGTCAGCGGCCGCCCCTGCAGTGAAATAGACGTTTGACCGGGTTTTGAGGTCAAACGTCTAGTATCCGCGCGATGCGAGCTGTCGCCGCCAGCCTGGTCGTCTTTCTCTCTGTGCTCGCCGCCGGCTGCGGTGGAGGCGGCGGCGGTGGTGGCCTCGCCGACGAGTCGGGCGCCTCCGTGGCGCCGGCGACGGTACCGGTCTTCGTCTCGATGAACAGTGACCTCGACTCCGAGCAGTGGAACACGGCCGAGGATCTGCTCGACAAGTTCCCCGGCAGCGACCGCGTCATCGCCGAGCTGCGCAAGAGCCTTACCGAGGAAGGCGTCGACTACGAGCGCGACGTGAAGCCTGCGCTCGGGGACGAGGTCAGCATCGTGTGGCTCGACTTCGAGAACGGCGGCGACAACGTCGTGGTGGTGGCGGACGCGAAGGACGAGGCAAAGATGAACGAGTTGCTCGCGAAGGGCGACGACCCTCCCCGACACGAGCAGGTGGACGGTTTCACGGTGATCGCCGACGAGCAGGCCGCGATCGACCGCTTCAAGCAGGCGCGCGGCGAGGAAACGCTCGAGGACAACGAGGTCTTCACCCAGGCCGTCGAGGATCTTCCAACCGAGACGATCGCCCAGGTCTTCGTCAACGGCCGGCGCGCCACGGAGGCGCTGCAGGGCGAGCTCAGCGGGCTAGGCGCGGCAAGCGCGCTCCGCAACCAGAAGCTGGAGTGGGCGTCCGTAGCGCTGGAGTCCGTCTCGAACGGCATTCGGCTGGAGGGGCACGCGAAGGGCGCCGGCGGGACGGTCGAGAACTACACGCCGAAACTGCTATCGAGTGTTCCCGCCGGCGCGCTCGCCGTCATCTCGTTCCGGGGTGCCGGCGACCAGGTCGCGGGGCAGCTGGAGCAGAATCCTTCCTTGCAGGGACAGTTGTCGCAGCTCGAGCAGGTGTTGGGCACGACGCTCGAGGAGCTCACGAAACTCTTCGGAGGCGAGGGTGTGCTGTATGTGCGCGAGGCGGCCCCGATTCCGGAGATCACGCTGCTCCTCGAGCACGCAAATCCAACGGACGCGGTCGCCACGGTCGATCGTCTCGTGGCGCGGGCGGGAACGCTCACGAGCCTGAGGCCGACGACCTCGACCGTCGAAGGGGTCACGGTGAAGACGCTGTCCTTCGGAAACTTCGCCGTCTCGTACGCGGGCTTCGACGGCAAGCTCGTGCTCACGACCAACCAGACGGCCGTGGGCGACATTCGCGGCGGGCTCGCGGAGAACCTGACCGCGGACGCGGACTTCGAGGCAGCCGGTGAGACAGCCGAGCTCGGCGACCAGACCGCCGGGTTCATCTACATGAACGTGCGGAGGACGCTCGAGCTTGCGGCAGGCTTTGCCCGGCTAGCCGGGCAGGACATCCCGCCAGAGCTCGACGCCAACAGCCGTCCGCTGCAGAGCTTCCTGATGCACGCCTCCCGCGAGGGCGACGAGACGAGCTTCACCGGCTTCCTGGAGATCGAGTGACCAAGCCCAGGGATTTTCTGTTCACGTCGGAATCGGTTACCGAGGGTCACCCGGACAAGATCGCCGACCAGATTTCCGACTCGGTTCTCGATGCCGTGCTGGAAAGGGACCCTGCTGGCCGCGTTGCCTGTGAGACGCTGATTACTACGGGCCTCGTGGTCGTCGCGGGCGAGATCACGACCGAGACGTACATCGACATCCCGCAGCTCGTCCGGAAGAAGATCACGGAGATCGGCTACACCCGTTCGGAATACGGTTTCGACGCGGACACCTGCGGCGTGATCGTCGCGCTCGACGAGCAGTCGCCCGACATCGCACAGGGAGTCGACGAGTCGTATGAGCTGCAGCACGATCCGGGCGACGACGACCCGCTTGATCGCGTCGGCGCCGGCGACCAGGGGATGATGTTCGGCTACGCGACGCGCGAGACAGACGAGCTGATGCCGCTGCCGATCATGCTGGCCCACAAGATCTGCAAGCGGCTTGCGGAGGTGCGGAAGGCCGAGTTCGTTCCCTATCTACGGCCGGACGGCAAGGCGCAGGTGACGGTCCGTTACGAGGTCGACGACGACGGCCGCCAGACGCCTGTCGAGATCGAACGGGTGCTCGTCTCGACGCAGCACATGGAAGGGCTCGACCCCGAGGCGCTGATCAAGCCGGACATCATCGCGCACGTCCTTCTCCCGATCCTGCCGCGCGACATGTACGACGAGAAGCGCCTCGAGCAACCGGGCTTCGTGTACGTCAACCCGACGGGGAAGTTCGTCGTCGGCGGGCCCATGGGCGACACCGGGCTCACCGGGCGCAAGATCATCGTCGATACGTACGGCGGCGCGGCGCGGCACGGCGGCGGTGCATTCTCGGGAAAGGACCCCACGAAGGTCGACCGCTCGGCGGCCTACGCCGCCCGTTACGTGGCGAAGAACGTGGTCGCCGCCGATCTAGCCGACCGCTGCGAAGTCAACGTGGCCTACGCGATCGGTGTCGCACATCCGGTCTCGATCGCGGTGCGGACGTTCGGCACCGAGCGAATTCCCGTCGAGAAGATCGAAGAACTGGTACACGAGCACTTCGACCTGCGGCCGGCGGCGATCCTCCGCAATCTCGACCTTCGGCGACCCATCTACGCGAAGACGGCGGCGTACGGGCATTTCGGCCGGGCCGATCACGACTTCACGTGGGAGCGCACGGACAAGGCCGACGCGCTGCGCGCAGCTGCTGGGTTGAGGGCCGAAGCCTCCGTCTGAGCTTTTCGCGCGCGCCGGCGGCGCGGCTCATCCCGCGCTAGAGTTTTTCGGCCAATTTCTCGAGGAAGGGCGTTTGTGCGGCTCGTACTCCTCACGATCGTGACGTTGCTCTTCGCCCTGCCGGGCGCCGCCGCGGGCGACCACGCGTCTGTCGCCGCGCAGGTGGGAACGCTCGACGTCACCGTCGCGGGACCGGGCCGTGTTACCTCTGACGACGGTCTGATCAATTGCCCCCCCGATTGCACGGAGACCTATCTTGTTGCCAAGACGGTCGTGCTGACGGCGACACCCGACACGGGCGCGACGTTCACGGGGTGGCTGGGGTGTGACGCGACCACGGCTAACACGTGCACGGTCAACGTTCCGCTCGTGGGATCGAGGGCCGTGACGGCGACATTCACAGCCACCTCGCCTCCTCCACCGCCTCCTCCACCGCCTCCGCCCCCTCCGCCACCAGCTTCGGCTGACCTCGTCGTGACGAAGAGCGACTCGCCCGACCCGGTCACGGTCGGCAGCGACTTGACCTACACCGTCTCGG
>JACCTQ010000074.1 GCA_013812265.1 Actinomycetota bacterium | reverse complement strand
GGCGTGGGCCGCGAGGTAGCGCGCGGCCGCGACGAGGATGTGGACCCCGGCGGCGGTGCCGCGTCGTCCGGCGAACTGCCGCGCGGCGGCCTCGATCATCTGGATCGTGTGGAAATCGCGGTCCTCGCGCAGCAGGAGTCTGCCGAGCAGCGCGATCAGGCGATCGGGGTCGCCGCCGCCGTAGAGGTACGCGGCGACCAACCCACCCGCCTCGTTGACCTGTTGCTGGCGGTCGAGGAGGTCGGTCAGTGCGCTGAGGAGGGCGTCGGGATCGTCCGGGGCGGCGGTGTCGCGCGGTTCGGGGAGGCGCGCGGCGGGGATGTTGAGGAAGCGGTCGAGGTAGACACTCATCGCCGCGTCGAAAACCCCGCGCAGCAGTTCCGGCGAGGGGGCGCGACGCAAGCCCTGGTGGATCGCGTTGGCGAAGGTGAAGGTGTGCAGGGCGGTATCCCAATCGCCGAACTCGTTGCTGGTGTGGAACCGCGCGATCCGCAACGCCGCCGCATAGGCGACCAATTCAGCCAGCGCCTCCGGAGGGCAACCGTCGCGCAGCGCCGCGAGCAGCCCCGCGACGCTGGCCCCAGGGTCTTCGCCGAGGATGAGCGGCAGGAGCGCGTCGTGTCCGGCCCACGCGCCAGTATGGTCGCGCCCGGCAGCCAGCGCGGCGGGCAATGCCGCGAAGGCCGGTGCGAGCAGGGCGATCAGATCGACCGGGTTGCGCCAGGTATTCGCCTCTTCCATCCGCGTGGCCTCGGCGTAGCCGCGCGCCAGACTCGCGAGGGTCGCTTCGGTCGCCTCGCGCTCCCAGCCGACCGCATCGAGGGCTTCGAGCGCCTTGTTGGTGAAGTCGGCGGGGTGGCCGACATTGATATAGCGGTGGTCGGTGACGGCGGCGAAGAGGAGGTCGGCCAATTCCGCGCCACTCAGCCCGGCCCGCACCGCCGATACGATGCAACGCTCGGCGCCTTCGGCGTCGCGCACCTCGATGAAGCGGCGGAACCACAGCGCCAGCCGCGCCGCGTCTGGTGCCCGGCCGGGAAGCGGGTCGAGCGGGAAGCGCGGCGGCTCCATGGCCGAGTCGGCCGCGACGTCGGCGAGCCCGTGGTAGAGCGCCGCCGCCCGGTCGCCCGGGTCGAGTGGCGGCAGCAGGTTCATGAGGCAGGTCAGCGTCGTCAAGCCCCGGAACCAGCCGCCGCCGCGGCGGGCGACGCCGAAGTCGAGGCCGGCGCGGAAGACGTCGACCCCGCTGGGGTCGGCCTCGAGGAGTTCGACAGTCGCCTTCGCGAGCACAAGCGGGATGTTGCGCTCGAGCCCGTCGCTCAGGCGCTTGCGTTGGTGCGCCCCCGGATCGTCCGGCGGGCTCAGATCGACGAGAACGTCGTCGCCGTCGAGTGAGACCGGGAAGCGGCGCAGCTCGTCCGCGAACTGGTCAAAGGTGCCGCCGGTAGCGAGGTCGAAGCGAGCATGGTGCCAGTGACACGTGAGAATCCCGTCGCAAACGCTGCCGCGATGGAGTGGAAAGCCCATGTGCGGGCACCGGTTGTCGACCGCGTGCACCTCGCCGTCGTCGGCGAACAGGCAAAGCGTGTGCCGATCGAGGTGCACGACGAGCCGGCCCGCCGCCCGCAGCTCCGCAAGCGAGGCTGCGCGGGCAAGACGTCCGGAGGCAACAGCGGTCATACGCTCTTCCTTCCACACAAGAGGCGGGCAACATCGAGCTGGGCGGCGGCGCCGTAGAGGCGCAGCCCGCCGTAGCACTCGGAGAAAGCCATGTGCACAGACTAGAACCTCAAGTAATGTTTAAGTCAAGTGGCGAGCGAGCTGACGATCAGTGAGCTCTCGGCCCGCAGCGGTGTCGCACCTTCGGCGCTCCGCTTCTACGAGGCCCAGGGACTCGTTACCGCTCGTCGCACGAGCGGTAACCAACGCCGGTACAACCGCGCGATCCTTCGTCGGATCGCGCTCATTCAGGCTGGCCGCGCCGCGGGCATCCCCCTGGAGCAGATCGGTGCCGCGCTCGGAACGCTTCCCACCCACCGCAACCCCACGCGCCGCGACTGGGAACGACTTTCTCGCGGCTGGCGCGATGACCTCGATCGTCGACTCTCTACCCTGCACGCGCTACGCGACCGGCTGACGACCTGCATCGGATGCGGCTGCCTCTCGATCGACCGCTGCTCGCTCCTCAACCCCCACGACGAGGCCGGCCGGGCCGGGCCCGGGGCGCACTACCTCGAACGGGACAGCAACGAGGCGTAGGTGAGCCGAGGTATCCCGCGCCTCCTAAGTAGCCCACTTCGACTGACTGAATCACCTCGTTGGAACTTCATCCGAACCGCCGAAGGGCCGGGCTCGTACCCAGCCCTTCGCTCAACGTGCAAGACCGGGCGCAAGTCCGCGCCGGCGGCATATGAGCAGCCAGGGGGCCGGGCATGTGCTAATGTCGTATACATACATGTGTGTTTTACATGCAAGGCCCTCGGAATGAAGCAGCGTCGCGGCTTCAAGCAGGCGGCTCGGGTCCGCCAGCGGGTCGGACCCGGCCGATACGAGGTCTGGGCCCGGGTCGAGCGCTTCGCCGAGCCAGCGGTACTCCTCCTTCTACGGGAACGCCGGGCGCACGGCTACGACCTGCTCGAGCAGCTATCCGAGGTGACCGGCGAGCGTGTGGACATGGGCAACCTGTACCGCTTCCTGCGTCTCCTGGAGACCGAAGGGATCGTTAGCTCCGAATGGGAAGACGACCTGCCGGGCCCGAGCAAGCGAACCTACGAGCTGACTGACGAGGGACGCGCCCTCCTCGATGAATGGGCGGGTGCCCTCGGCCACGCGCGGGAGCGAATCGACGGCTTCCTCGCCCGCTACGGCGAGGGGAGGTGATTTCATGTGCCATGAAGGTAGACACCACCGGCGCCGCGGCTTCGGCCGGCGGGGCCTGGGGCGAGGTTTCTACGACCGCGATCGCATGCGCGAGCGCCTCGAGGAATACCAGCGAGACCTCGAGCAGGAGCTCGCGGACGTCTCCGACCTGCTGAGGCGGATCGGCGAGAGCGAGCCGAAGCCCGAGACCGCAAGTGTCTAGCGGCCGCGCCGGGAGGGGGGCACAGCCTTCCTGGTCGGCGCCTTCAACCAGGCGCTCTCAGGCGCGGGGCGGAGGACTCCTGCTCCGCGCCTGCCTGCGCCATCAAGACGCGACCGGAGCGGCCGCGGCTATCGGCTCTCGCAACAACACATCGCCACGAGGCGTTGAGCGGCGCGTTGAGCCTTACGCGCTAGTGGTGGCGTGCGGGAGCGAAAGCCAGACGTCCGCCCCATCAGCGCTGCTCGCCGCGCGCGCGCTGCCTCCATGGGCACGCGCGATGACGTCGACGATCGCGAGCCCGAGCCCTGCACCGGAGCCTGAGCGCGCTG
>JACCTQ010000064.1 GCA_013812265.1 Actinomycetota bacterium | reverse complement strand
AGGGGGTCCATGGGGGAAACATGGTTTCCCCCATGCTCTATGGGGCCCAGAGCGCGCCGAGGTAAGCAACGGGATCCCCGGGTTGCCAGCGACGCAGGAAGCGTTGAATCGGCGGGTGCAATACAACTCCGTCGAGCTCGCCGACCTCGAACAGGCGGTGGCCCCGCACCGCGGCATCCGAGGACGTCACCGCCTCGAGAGACCGTCCGCCGAGGTCCCCGGCGAAGATGATGTGCACGACGTGCTTGGCGACGAAGCTTCGAGGTGGCGCGATGGAGTCGACGAGCGCGACGGGTCCCTCGAGCGGGATCTCGGCATCGAGTCCGATCTCCTCCTCGAGCTCGCGCTGCAGGGCGTCCGCCAGACTCTCTCCCAGCTTGACTCCGCCGCCGGGGAGGAGCCAGTACTCCTTGCCAGGCTTCTCGTGTCGGCACAGCAAGATCCGCTCATTCCAGCGCAGAATGGCGGCGACGCGGACTCGCGGCTCGCCCATCGCGCCAACTATCTCATGTGAGTGATGAGCCGAAGCCCCGGGCGCCGCGCTCGCTCGGCGGGAGCGCCTCCATCTCCAATGGCTCGACCAAAGTAATCGGCACCACCACGAGCTGGGCTATGCGCATTCCGGGCTCGACGGTAAAGGGCTCGGAACGATCGGTATTGAGCAGCGCCACGCGTACCTCGCCGCGATAGCCGGAGTCCACGAGCCCGGGCGTATTCACGATCGTTATGCCGTGCTTGGCAGCCAGGCCGGAGCGCGGTTGGACGAAGCCCGCGTACCCCTCCGGAATGGCGACTGCCAGCCCCGTACCGACGAGCGCCCTCTCCCCCGGGCCGAGCTCGCAGCGCTCGCACGCCGCGAGATCCAGGCCCGCATCGCCGCCGTATGCACGCGTCGGCAGAACGGCGTCGTCCCGAAGACGGCGAATGGGCAGCTCGATCAACGGGCTCCGGCGGCCGGCGCCTCGTACGCCTCTGAGATCAGGTAGGCCGCGAAGCGGCGAATCTCCTTTCGCGGTAAGCGGGCCCGGACGAGAACGCCCTCCGGGCTGTCGACTCGTTCGTCGATTGGCGCGCCGAGCCGGTAGAGCTCGGCGAGCTTCCCTCCCTCCTCATAGGGAACGAGTAGCCGTACGGGCTCGAAGCGCTCCGCGAAGCGCTCTGCAATGCGCTCGCGGAGCTCGTCGAGCCCCTCGCCGCCGAGCGCCGACACCTGCAACGATCCCGGAAACCGGTTGTCCAGACGCCGCCGTCGTAGTGGATCGACAGCATCCACCTTGTTCAGAACGAGCTCCTTCGGCAGCTCTCCGGCCCCGATCTCGGCCAGCACCGAGTCCACCGCCGCCACCATCGCCTCGATCTGGTCGTCCGGCGCAGATGCGTCGACCACGTGCAGCACGAGATCGGCGGTGAGCGTCTCCTCGAGTGTTGCAGCGAACCCCTCGACGAGCTGGTGCGGAAGGCGGCGAATGAAACCGACCGTGTCGGTGACGAGGTAGCGCCGGCCCTCGTGCTCGAACCACCGGGTCGTGGGATCGAGTGTCTCGAACAGCCGGTCGTTCACGGACACGTGAGCGTTCGTCAGTGCGTTCAGCAGGGTGGATTTGCCGACGTTCGTGTATCCCGCGAGCGCAACCGTCGGCGTCTCGTTCCTCCGCCGGGCCTTGCGACCGGTCTCCCGACGTTTGGAAAGGTCCGATAGTCGTCGGCGCAGAAGCGTTACACGGCGGCGTGCAAGCCGCCGGTCGGTCTCGAGCTGCGACTCTCCGGGGCCCCTCGTTCCGAGCCCGCCTCCGAGGCGCTCGAGGTGCTGCCACATGCCCCGCATCCGCGGCAGGTTGTATTCGAGCTGCGCCAGCTCGACCTGCAGCTTTCCTTCCGCGCTGACCGCGTGCTGGGCGAAGATGTCGAGGATCAGCTGGGTGCGGTCGACGACGCGCGTCGTGAGCGCGTTCTCCAGCGTGCGCTGCTGCGAGGGGCTGAGCTCGTCGTCCACGATGACGCTCTCTGCGGCCGATTCGGCGTATGCGCGGCGGAGCTCCTCGAGCTTGCCCTTGCCGACGTAGGTTCGCTGATCGGGCCGCGCTCGCTGCTGCGTGAGCTCCTGCACCGGCTCGACCCCGGCCGCCCGCGCCAGCTCGCGAATCTCGGCGAGCTCTGCTTCGACGTCGGTGGAGGGCGAGAGGACCGCGACGACGAGCCCGCGCTCGGGCTCGGCACCGGGCGCGTGGTTCGGCTGGTGTGGTGCCACGGCTCGGATTATGCACCCCGCACGCGGGCATCCCGGTCGCCGCTCGTAGGATTGAGGTGTGACGAACACACGAGATCGCCTTGCGAACCGGACGTTGAGGCTGGTCGACATCCCGTCCGTCAGCCGGGACGAGGCCAGGATCGTCCGCTACGTCGCCGCTGCGATGCCCCCGGAGGCTTTTGCCCTTACCTACGACGAGGACGAGACGCTCTTGTTCAATTCCTGGCACAGGCGCGACCGGCCCCGTGTCCTCTTCGCGGGACATCTCGACACGGTTCCGCCGCAGGCAAACCTGCCGGGGCGGCTGGAGGCTGGCGCGATCATGGGCCTGGGCGCGAGCGACATGAAGGGCGGTGTGGCCGTGATGATCGAGCTCGCCCGGTGGATTGCCGAGACGGGTGCGCCGCTCGAGCTCGCGCCCTCCTTCCTTTTCTTCGGTCGGGAGGAGCTTCCGGTCGACCAGAGCCCGCTTCCTCGGCTATTCGAGCGAGCCGAGGTCGAGGCGGAGCTCGTGGTCATGCTGGAGCCGACGGACAACACTTTGCAGGCTGGGTGTCTCGGCAACCTCAACGCGACCCTTTCCTTCCAGGGCGAGAGCGCGCATTCAGCGCGCCCCTGGCTGGGGGTCAACGCCATCGAGCGCGCGATCGAGGGGCTCGCTCCGCTGACGCAGCTCGACCCGGTCGACGTCGAGGTCTCCGGTCTGCTCTTTCGTGAGGTGCTGACGATCACCGGCATCGAGGGTGGACTTGCGGCGAACGTGGTGCCGGACACGGCCAGCGCGCGGCTGAATTACCGCTACGCGCCGACTCGGAGTCCCGAGGAGGCCGAAACCCGGCTCGCCGAGCTCGTGGACGGCCGCGGGTCGCTCGAGCTCCACGGGAATTCTCCGCCGGCACAGGTTGTCGTCGACGTCCCACTCGTTCAGCGCCTCCGGAAAGCGGGCGACTTCGCGGTCGCGCCCAAGCAGGCGTGGACGCCTGTCGCGGAGTTCAACCGCTTCGGGCTCGACGCGGTGAACCTGGGTCCCGGGGCCACACGTTACGCTCACCGCCGGGACGAGCAGGTCGCGATCGGTGAGCTCGTCCGCACCTGGGAGGCCCTTCGGCGGTTTCTCCTCGGAGACGTCTGAACGTGCGCCTCTCCCCCGTTCTCCACGGCCTGGCCACGTATCCGTTCGTCCGGCTCGAGCAGGCGAAGCGCGAAGCGATCGCGCGCGGGATCGACGTGATCGACTTCGGGACGGGCGACCCGCGCGAGCCCACGGACGGCCGGATACGAGCTGCGCTGGTCGAAAGC
>JACCTQ010000025.1 GCA_013812265.1 Actinomycetota bacterium | reverse complement strand
CGACGACGGCCACCACGAGCGTGGCCGTGTGGATCACGAGGTCGAGCGTCCCTTCTCTCGAGAGCACTCGCCAGGCGTCGGCTCCGCCCGTCGCTGCCCGGATCGAGAGGTAGACGAGCGGCGAGGTGACGAGCGCCACCGTCACGAGGGCGGGCGCCGCGAGCAGCAGCGGCGCCCGTCGCCTCACGACGTGAAA
This sequence comes from Actinomycetota bacterium, assembly GCA_013812265.1. Taxonomy (GTDB): domain Bacteria; phylum Actinomycetota; class Thermoleophilia; order Gaiellales; family Gaiellaceae; genus JACCTQ01. The sequence continues at coordinate 7,603 of JACCTQ010000025.1, read as the reverse complement.
CCCGCCTCGTTCAACAGCTCGAGCGTCCGCTCGAGCTCGCCCCCGAGGTCGCCGAGCTCGATCGCCGGGCCTTCGATGGAAGCGAGAGGAGGCAGGCCTTGGCGCGGCTCGATGCCCTGCGCGAGCGGATACTCGGCTTCCTCCGCCCGGTCGGCGTAGAACCGCTGACCCTCCTCGGACAGCAGGAACTCGACGAAGCGCTGCGCCGGCTCCGGATCGTCTGTGCCTTTGACGATGCCGACGCCCGCCACGTTGACGAGGGCACCCGGATCGCCGCCTCCCATGAAGTGATTGCGGACGGGAGCGTCGGGCTGCTCTTCCTTCAGCAGGTAGAGGTAGTAGTGGTTCACGAAGCCGACGTCGATCTCACCGGCGGCCAGCGCCTCGAGGACGGAGGAGTTCTTCTCGTAGAACTTCGGCTCGTTGTTCTTGACTGCGTCGAGCCACTCGCGCGTGCGCTCCTCTCCTTCGGTCAGCCGCATGGCGGTGACGAATGCCTGGAAGGACGCGTTCGTCGGCGGCAAGCCGATGCGGCCCTTCCAGCGCGGTTCGGTGTAGCCGAAGATCGATGCCGGCAGATCGTCCTCGCGGACGGCGTCCGTGTTGTACGCGACGACGCGGGCGCGGCCGCTGGTCCCCACCCAGCGACCGTCGGGGTCGCGGTAGGCGGCTTTCACCTCGTCCAGGATCTCGTTGGGAAGCTCGGAGAGCCGGCCTTCTTCCGCGGTGGCGCCTAGCGTGCCCGCATCCTGCGCGAAGAAGACGTCGGCCGGGCTCGAGTCGCCCTCCTCGGCCAGTGTGGCGGCGAGCTCCGCGCTCTCGCCGTAGCGCACCTCGACGTCGATCCCGGTGTCGCTCTCGAACTGGTCGAACAGCGGCTCCACGAGCTCTTCCTCACGCCCGGAGTACACCGTGAGCTTGCCGCCGTTCGAGCCCGAGTCGCTGCCTCCGCAACCGGCGAGCACCGCGACCGCGGCGAGCGCCATCATCGTTCGCATCCCGTCGTCCTCCTGTCAGGTCCGCCTTACAATGGCGAGAACCTTATGTAAGGCGACCCTTACAACGCAAGCGGGTACTACGAGAAGACGGGTACGCGAATCGCATGCGGCCGCAGCGTCACCCGCGCGCCCAGCGGAACGAGCTCCGTGGACGGCCGCTGGGAGACGAGCATCGTGCCGTCGGCCAGCCGGACGCGGTAGAAGACGTCGTGACCGCGGAACTCGCGCCCGACGACCTGAGCGCTGCCCTCCGCGTCCGGCTCGAGCTCGAGCAGCTCGGGTCTCAGCAACACCTCGACCTCGGTGGCTCCGTTCCGGCTCACCACGGGGAAGCGGCCCAGGAGCGTCTCGACCATGTCGCCGTCCAACCGTCCCGGGACGAAGTTCCCGGCACCGACGAACGACGCCGCCCAGCGATCGGCGGGGTGCAGGTAGATCTCTTCCGGCGTTCCGGCCTGGACGATCGTCCCCTCCAGCATGAGCGCGATCCGGTCGGCCACCGAGAAAGCCTCCTCGCGATCGTGGGTGACCAGGATGACCGTCACGCCGGCGGCGCGCAGTATCTCGGCCAGCTCGTTTCGCATCGACTGGCGCAGAAGGGGATCGATGTTGCTCCAGGGCTCGTCGAGCAGGACGATGGACGGCCGGGGCGCGAGCGCCCGCGCAAGTGCCACGCGCTGCTGCTGACCTCCTGACAGCTCGTGCGGATAGCGGCCGTCGTAGCCCTCGAGGCCCACGAGCTCCAGAACCTCGCCGATGCGCGTCCCGCGGTCGCGGCGCGGAACGCCGAAGCGGACGTTCTCGGCGACCGTGAAATGAGGAAAGAGCGCGTAGTCCTGGAAGACCATCCCGACCCGCCGGCGCTCGGGCGGAACCCACGCCGTGTCGCCGGCCACCGGCACCCCCTCGATCGCGATTTCGCCCGAGTCGGGTTGCTCGAAGCCGGCCAGCAGTCGCAGGAGCGTGGTCTTCCCGCAGCCGCTCGGCCCCAGGAGCGCGACGAACTCGCCGCGGTCGATGCAGAGCTGGGCGTCGGAGACGGCGACGACAGGCCCGAACCGCTTCGAGACGCCATGTGCGCAGACCGTTCCGCAGGCCATGTAAGGAAGACCTTACACAGAGTTCGAGTAGGGGACGTGCGTAGGCACGTTTCCATCCGGCCCGTGGGAATTTCCGATCAACCATCTAGTCTCAGAGTGTGTGTGCCAAACGCACCAGCGAAGCGGGCGGGCGCGTGGAGGCGGTACACGCGAGCCCGGCTCACACGGTGTCGAAGCCGTCCTGTGCGGGGATCCGCTTGCTCGCGGGGCTCGGGGTCGAGGGCGATGCGCACATGGGCGCGACGGTCAAGCACCGCTCGCGCGTTCGAAGGGATCCGACGCAGCCGAACCTGCGGCAGGTTCACCTGATCCATGCGGAGCTCCACGACGAGCTGCGAAGCAGGGGCTTCGACGTCGCTGCCGGGGACATGGGAGAGAACGTCACCACGCGAGGCGTGGACCTGCTCGCGCTGCCGGCCGGCGCGCGCTTGCACGTCGGCGGCGATGCGGTGGTCGAGCTGACGGGGCTTCGCAATCCGTGCAAGCAGCTCGACGGTCTCCAGCAAGGATTGATGGGAGCTGTCATCGACCGGGACGAGTCGGGTCGGCTGATCCGCAAGGCCGGCGTCATGGCGGTGGTGGTGGCGAGTGGCGAGCTGCGTGCGGGCGACGCGATTCGCGTCGAGCTTCCTGCCCGGCCGCAGCGCGCGCTGGAGCCCGTTTAGCCCTTGCGACTGAAGATGCGGCGTTTTGCATCCGTCTACCCGCTCGTGAGCGCACGGGCGGTTGCACGCCCGTTCACCTACGAGGTGCCCGAGGGTGTCGAGAAGGGCGCGATCGTCTCGGTTCCGTTCGGCGGGGCGCGGCGTCGTGGCGTCGTGGTCGACGTGGGCGGGGCGCCGCCGGCGGACATCGAGCCCGTTTCCATCGCAGCGGTGCTGGGCGAGATCCCGGCCGCGCTCGTCGACCTCGCGCTGTGGGTGGCCGACTACTACGGCTCCACGCCCGCCCGGGCCCTCGAGCTGGTCGCGCCGCGCATGCGCTCGCGGCGGGGCGAGCAAAAGCGCCCCGCGGAGCGAGAGTCTCTCCCGGGCGAGGCACGGCCAGACACGCTCAGCGGATCCCAGAGCGAGGTCGTGGAGCGGGTCGTTCGCTCGCTGGACAGTGGCGCGGGAGAGCACTTCCTGCTCTACGGCGCCACGGGCAGCGGCAAGACCGAGGTGTATCTGCAGGCATGCGAGGCGGCGCTCGAGCGCGGTCTAGGTGCGATCGTGCTGGTCCCGGAGATCGCGCTCACGCCGCAGGCGCTCGGCCGGTTCGTCGCTCGCTTCGGTGCTCGGGTGGCGATCCTCCACTCGGGCCTCACCGAGGCGGAGCGCCGGGACGAACGCGAGCGGATTGCGGCGGGCGAGGCCAGGATCGTCGTGGGAGCGCGCTCGGCCGTCTTCGCGCCGGTTCGCGGGCTCGGCGTGATCTGTATCGACGAGGAGCACGACGCCTCGTACAAGCAGGAGTCCGATCCCCGTTACGACGCCCGCACGGTGGCGGCCAAGCGCGCGGCGCTCGAGCGCGCCGTCGCGGTGTACGGGAGCGCCACTCCGCGGCCGGAGAGCTGGAACAGCCTGGAGCGGCTGGAGCTGGGCGGCAGGCTGGCCGGCCCGCTGCCCGGCGTGCGGGTCGTCGACCTGAGGCGCGAGGCCGGATACCCGCTCTCGGCGCCCCTCCTGGCGGAGCTCGGCGCCGTCGCGGAGCAGCGAGGCAAGGCGATCCTGCTTCTGAACCGGCGGGGCATCGCACCGGCGCTCCATTGCCGGGCGTGCGGGCGAACGCGGCGGTGCCTGAACTGCGACGTGGCGCTCGTCCTGCACGGCGACGGCGTGCTGCACTGTCACCACTGCTCCTGGAGCGAGCCCTCACCGGCGGTGTGTCCCGAGTGCGGATCGGCCGAGCTCGCGCGCCTCGGTGCGGGCACGCAGCGGCTCGAGCGGGAGCTCGCGGCGCGCGTGCCGGAGCTCGAGCGGATCCGTCTCGACGCCGATGCGGCGGCCCGGCCCGGCGCCGCCGCGGACGCTCTCGGCCGGTTTGCAGCAGCGCGCGCCGCCGTGCTCCTCGGGACGCAGATGGTGGCGAAGGGCCACCATTTCTCTGGAGTGGCGCTGGCCGCGGTCATCGACGCCGACACCGGTCTCGGGATGCCCGACTTCCGTGCCGAGGAGCGGACGTTTCAGCTACTGACGCAGCTCGCGGGACGGAGCGGTCGCGACCGGCCCGGCCGCGTGCTCGTGCAGACGTTCCAGCCGGACGCGCTCGCCATCCGGCTGGCCGCTCGCCATGACGTCGGCGGTTTCCTGGCGGGAGAGCTCGAACGGCGGCGGGCCCTCGGATATCCCCCTTTTCGTCACCTCGTGCGGGTGCTGGCCACCGGACCCGATGCCGAGTCGCCGCTCCGCCTGCTCACCGAGATCCGGAACCGTGTCCCCGACGAGGAGCTGCTCGGGCCTGCTCCGGTGGTGCGGCTCCGCGGGCGCCACCGCGCGCAGCTGCTCGCGAAGACCGACAGCCCCCGGCGCGTCGGCTCGCGGGTTGCCGACCTGTTGATCGCCGCCGCGCCCGCGATGCGGCGAGCCGGCCTGACTGCCGTGGTGGACGTCGATCCGCAGAGTTTTTGACGATTGGTCGCCTTCGGCGGCCAATCGTCTATTGAAGGACTCGTCGATTCGTAGTTGACTACCGCGCTCTACACTGGCGTCGGTGGCGGAGACGAAGACCGAGGTGCGCGACGAGCAGCTCGATGCCGAGCGCGCCGCCCGGCGACTTGTCGCGCTCGCCCAGATCCGCCAGTACCCGGACCCCGCGCTGCGCATGCCGGCGCGGGAGGTAGAGAGCTTCGACGAGGACCTCCTCGGTCTGATCCGCCGCCTGCGGCTGCTCATGCGCGAGGCGAACGGCGTCGGCCTGGCTGCGAATCAGGTCGGCGTGCTGCGCCGGGTGTTCGTGTTCCAGCCCGACGAGGAAGCGGAGCTGGCGGCGCTCGTGAATCCCGTCATCGTCGAGCGCTCGGGAGAGCTCGAGGTAGGGAACGAAGGGTGTTTGTCGATGCAGGGCGTCTCCGTTCCCGTCGAGCGCGACACGACCGTCACCGTGGAGGCTCGAGATGAGTCAGGCGAACGTGTCCGCCTGGAGCTGACGGGCTTGCCGGCGCGGGTCGCCCAGCACGAGCTCGACCATCTGGACGCGGTGTTGATCCTCGATCGAACGACGCCGGACGCGAGGCGGGGGGCACTCGCGACCCTGCGCCCGCCACCGCTGCTCGACCCGCTTCGCTGAGCACGTGAGCCGGCTGGCCGTGGCAGCGACCGGGCCGTTCGGCGCCCGGGTGCTCGCGGGGCTCGCAGCCCGCCGTAGCATCGCCTTCTGCCTGACTCGAGTCGACCGCCCACGCGGAAGGGGGCAGCGTCTCGCGCCTCCGCCGGCCAAGGAGACGGCCGAGGGGCTGGGCGTGCCCGTCCGCCAGCTCGACCGCCTGACCCCCGATACGGAGCTCCCGGCGGAGACTATCGTCGTGGCCGACTACGGCCTCCTGATTCCAACGGCGCTGCTGGATCGCCATCTCTGGCTCAACGTGCATCCCTCGCTGCTCCCGCGGTGGCGCGGGGCGGCGCCCGTCGAGCGCGCCATTATGGCGGGCGATCGGGAGACGGGCGTCACCATCCACCGTACGACGGCCGAGCTCGACGCGGGTCCTATCGCCGCGCAGCGGTCGTTCGCGATTGCCGGCGAAGACGCAGGCGCCGTCTACGAGCGGGCCGCCGGGCTCGCTGTCGATCTCCTCGACGGGGTGCTCGACGGAACCTCGTTCCAGGCTCAGTCCGAGGCGGGTGCCACGTACGCGTCCAAGCTCACTCCGGCAGATCGCGTGCTCGACTGGGCGCGGCCGCCCGAGGAGTCGTTGAATCGGATCCGTGCACTCTCCCCCTCGGTCGGGGCCAGGGGCGAAGCCGAGGGGCGTCGAGTGACAGTCTGGAAAGCGAGGCTGAGGCAGGCTGATTCGGTTCTCGTTGCCGACGGCCTCGAGCTGCTCGAGGTTCAGCCGGAGGGGCGGCGCCGCATGAGCGGTGCGGATTTTCTGCGGGGCACCCGAAAGTGAGTCGGCCGGCGACCACGTCGCCGGCTCGGCGGGTCGCCCACGCCGTCGTCCAGCGGGTGTTCGAGCAGGATGCCTACGCCGATCGCGCCTTCCGGAGCGCCGCCGCCGGCCTCGACGACCGCGACCGAGCGCTCGCCCGTCGCATCGCGTACGGAACCGTCCAGCGCGTGCGGACGCTGGATCACGGGATCGAAGCGCTGGGCCGGCGCCCGGTGCGGAAGCTCGACCCACCGGTTCGGGCTGCACTGCGCATGGGGGCCTATCAGCTCGTCGAGCTCCGGCTCCCGGCCCGCGCGGTCGTGGACGAGTCGGTCGAGCTCGTGCGCGAAGCCGGGCTCGAGCGTGCGGTTGCATTCACGAACGCCGTGATGCGCCGGCTGGCCGATCGGCTGCGTGGGCTCGTCGCCTCGCTTCCCGACGCGATCCCGGAGCAGGCCGCTCTGAAGCATTCCTATCCCGACTGGGTGGCCGAGACCTGGTGGCGAGACCTCGGCGGGGAGGAGGCTCGTTCACTCATGTCCGCACAGAACGAGGAGCCCGAGCTCGTCGTTCGCCGCAACGCCCGCAAGCCGGCCGAGCTGGAGGGACGATCCGACCCCGACTTTCCGGATGCGCTCCACGTCCCGCGTGTTGACGCGGACGCGCTTGCCGCGGGTCTCCTCTGGCCGCAGAGTCGCGGCTCGCAGCTCGCCGGTCTCGCCGTCGGATCGCTGGAGAGTGAGCGCGTGCTCGACCTGTGCGGTGCGCCGGGGGGTAAGGCGACTCAGCTTCACGGAGAGGTCATCGCCGTCGAGAAGCATCCCGGCCGCGCCCGTGAGCTGGAGGAGAACGTGAAGCGGCTGGGTGCAGCGAACGTGACGGTTATCTGCGCCGACGGGCTCGCACTTCCGTCGGAGCTCACCGGCTTCGACCGGGCTCTCGTGGATGCTCCCTGCTCGAGCCTGGGGGTTCTGGCGGCGCGCCCGGACGCTCGCTGGCGCGCCAAACCCGACCCGAAGCTGCAGCTGGCCCTCCTCCGAGCGGCGGCCGAGCGCGTGCGGCCCGGTGGGAGCGTCGTGTACTCGGTTTGCACCATCAACGCCGACGAGAACGAAGACGTCGTCGACGCGGCGGGGCTCGTCCCCGAGGATCTGGGTGCGGAGTGGCCGCAGTTCCGCCACCCGCGCCGCCCCGAGTTTCTCCTCACGCTCCCGCACCGTCACCGCACCTCGGGCTTTTTCATCGCCCGCCTGCGCCGAGCATAGGATCGAATAGTGCTCCGTCCCGAAAGTCACTCGCGCCCTGGGCGGCTGCAAAGCGGCGCCGGACTGCGTCCTCAGTCGCTTACATGTGCCCGCACATGCGCGCTCCCTGCGTCCTTCCCCGGCTTGCTTTTCGCGCGCCAGGATCATCAAGCGACTTCCGGGACGGAGCACTAG
>JACCTQ010000020.1 GCA_013812265.1 Actinomycetota bacterium | reverse complement strand
CCGCGACCCCGACGACTGGCCCACCGTCGCGCTCGCCCTTGCCCGCTCGCTTCCGATCTGGTCCCAAGACAAGGACATGGAGGCGGCGGGCGTCTCCGTCTACACCACCGGCGAGCTCCTCGACACGGTCCGGGAGGCGGGCGGCGACGTCGGCTAATCGTCGGCCGGTATCACGTCATCGTCCGGCAGCCCGCCGAACATGCGCGCCTCGCTCTTCTCGGCGGCGCCGGGGAAGAGGGCGCTGGCCATCGAACCCCTCGGTCCGACCGCCGCGGTGCTCGCCCTGCAAAGTCTAGGTCCGGGAGCAGCCCTAGACGCGAAACTCGAGCTGACGTTCGAGCCTTCCGGTGAGAAGCGGCCTTGGGAGGCCTGTCTTCATCCCGGGAGGCTCCGCCGAGTTCTTCATGCCCAGCGCGTCCGGCGAGGGGAGCCTCGAGCTTGAGACGCTTGCTTCGGATGGGGTCATCGCTCGGGTCATCGGAACGATTCACGACGTCTACGGCCACGAGCACCGTGTCGACGATGCTGTCCGCGTCGGAGAGTGGTGGAAAGTCGTCAGCGAGGCGAGCCAGCGCTACCAGGAGAGCGCCGACAAGAAAGCAGTGCGCGAGTTGGAGAAGATTCGCAAGGCGCTCGAGAAACGCTCTGGCTGACGGCCTCGGAGTGCTCGGGAACGAAAGGCCCGCCGTTGTGTCTGTTTTGAGAACAGGCAACGCGGCGATGTCTGCTTTTTGTCGGGTGCCGGGCGCGAAATGACGTGATTGGGCGTGAAGCCGGCGGCGCGAGTACCTGCCCAAAAGTCCTGCTCGGACGCACTTTCTTGAAGAGCCGGTGACATGGCGTGATTTGCTGTCAGCTGGATCGCACCCAGGAGGTCGCCGGTTCTAGTCCGACTAGCCCATCAGAGTAAGCCTGCAGATAGGGCCTTATCTCCTCTCAGGCGAGAGGAATCCGACGGACGAGGCCCGTGGTCAAGGGTTTGGTCAAGAGCCGAGACAGCCGTCATCGCACGCTCGAGCGCGGGTTGAGTGCTGCTTAGTTCCATGAAAAAAGTCGTCGATGCGGGCGTCTCGCCTTCTCCAAGAGAACAGAATTCCGCCAAAGCGACCGCCGTCAAGGCTGTCCTGGTGCTGGAGCGGATCGATCGACCGCTCGTGGTGCGTGAGTGTTGTCGGGTGCGAGCGCTGCGTCGTCAATCAAGATCAGTAGGGGACGACTTTCGGGACGCTCCGTGCCATCGGTCCTCGGGTCGACAGCGAGCTTCGGATGTTGTTCCGCTATGCCGTCGCGTTCGCGTGCGGCCCGGCTCACACCGCGACCGTCACGCGCAGGAAGGTTGCCGGGATGGAGGTGGCACCCTGGCTCGCGCTTGCGTTCTGGCTGTTGAAGAGCGCCTCCAGCTCGGCCTGCAGATCGGCTTCGCGGCCGTTCGCTGCTGCAGCCTCGAAGGCGTTCATCGTCGGCCCGTAGTACGTCCTGAACACGTCAAGAAGCGCCGCTGGTGGGCCTGGGTAGCTGAATGTGTAGGTATCCCTCTCGAACGAGATCTTCTCTTCGGACACTCCCGCGGCGGCGAATCGCTCGATCACGTTGTCCTCGACGCCCCACGTCATGGGGCTGACGAACCCTTCCGGAGGAGGCGGCGAGTAGGAGGAGCTGATCTTCAGGATCTGGGCAACGAGCGTCGGGTCGTTAGGGATCCAGTTGCCCATGACGATCCGGCCGCCGGGCCTCGTCACGCGAACGACCTCCTTGGCCACGTCGAACGGTCTCGGAGCGAACATCGCCCCGAAAATGCTGACGACGAGGTCGAAGCTGTCATCCTCGAGCTCGCTCAGATCGGACGCGTCGCCTTCCTGGAACCTGCAGTTCGTGAGGCCGAGGCTCTGTGCTCGTGCGTTGCCCGCCTCAACGAGGTTGCTGGCGATGTCGACACCCAGGACGTTCGCCCCAAGCCTCGCCGCCGGCAGCGCCGTGGTTCCATCGCCGCAGCCGAGGTCCAGGACCTCGAGCCCGTCCGTGATTCCCAGCGTCATCACGAGCGCCTCGCCGCTCTCCCGCATGCTCTCCGCGATGCGAGTGAAGTCGCCCTTCTCCCAGAGTGCCTTGTTCGGATTCGCAATCATCGTCCACCCTTCGCCGGTACGAGTTGTCATCTTCCGGGGGCCGAGCGTAGCGCTGTCACAGTCCGCGGCCTAGGCGCGCATGCCGATGTCGGCCATCGGTCCGGCCGATAGGCGCGGGCCGTCCCAGGCGGTCGCGGCGACCCAGATGCTGCTCGCGGCGGTCAGTGCGGCGACGACAGCAATCGCTTCACCCGCACCGAGGGTGTCGGCGACGCCGCCGCTCATCAAGGCGCCCGCGACGAAGCCGAAGTCGCGCCAGAAGCGATAGACGCCGACGGCGCGTGCGCGCTCGACGGGCTGGACGGCGTCCGAGACGGCCGCGATCAGCGTCGGGTAGACGAGCGCGGTGCCGGCGCCGAGCAGAATCGCGGCGAGGAGCGCCGGTTCGAAAGCGCCGGCGCCCGCGACGAGCAGCGCGAGCGCGCCCGCCTGAACGAGCATCCCGGCCACGATCAGCGGCTTGCGGCCCGTGTGGTCGGAGAGCCAGCCGGTCAGGAGCTGGCCGAGGCCCCAGACGGCGGGGTAGATGGCAGCGACGGCTCCAACCTCGGTGACGCTGGCGCCCTTGGCGGCGAGGTACAGCGGGACGAGCCCCCAGGCGAGCGCGTCGTTGAGGTTGTTTACGAGCCCTGCCTGCGCGCAAGCCCGCAGCACCGGGTGCGAGAACGTACCGTGCAGGAACGCGTTCCTGAGCGGGCGGCGGCCCCCGGCGCCGCGTCCGTGTGCGTGCTGCTCGAGCGCGACGTGGGAGCTGGTGTCGTGCACGAACAGCGCCGAGACCGCTAAGCCGATCGCGCCGACGATCAGGGCTCCGACCCAGACAACGGTCCTCGGCGCGACGCTCGCCGCGAGCGCTCCGGTTGCGAAGGCGGCGAGCGCCACGCCCAGATAGCCGGCCGACTCGTTGAGCCCGAGCGCGAGCCCTCGACGCCGTGGGCCGGCGAGGTCGATCTTCATCACCACCGTCATCGACCAGGCGAGCCCCTGGCTTGCGCCGAGAAAGACGTTGGCCGCGACGATGAAGCCCCAGTTAGGGGCGAGCGCGATCAGTAGCGGCACCGGCAAGGCGAGCAGCCAGCCGACAATGAGGAGTCGCTTGCGTCCGACCCGGTCGGCGAGCCCGCCGGCGACGAGGTTCGAGAGCGCCTTGGCGATCCCGAAGGCGACGACGAAGGAGAGGATCGCGGCGCGCGAGTCGAGCCGGAAGTCGCGCTCGCCGACGAGCGGCAGGACGCTGCGTTCGAGGCCGACCATGGCGCCGACGAACCCGTTCAGGGCGACGAGCAGGCCGAACTGGCGCGCGTTCGCGCGCAGCCCGAGCTGGGGGGAGCTCACGCTTGGACGGCGATGCGGCCGGCGCGGTTGGCGGCGACGATCGCAGTTTGGCCCGGAGGCGGCGGGGGCACATCGACGAGCAGTGAGCGGGCGAAGCTGTCGGCGTCGGTGTG
>JACCTQ010000013.1 GCA_013812265.1 Actinomycetota bacterium | reverse complement strand
GTTCGGGATCTGGTACGGCAGCGCGGCCTGGGGTCTCACCGCGTACCCCTTCTGAGAGATCTGCGGAGGAGGGACGTCGTCACCCTCGAATGCCGGAGAACCCTAAAGGAGGTCTCATGACCGGCATTCTCGATTCGCTCAAGCGCCTGTTCAGCGGTGGCTCGTCGGAGCACGAGCACGATCACGATCACCCGCACGACTCCGACCACGTGCAGCCGCACGACCACGGCGACAGCTCCCATACTCATCCGCACACGCCCGAGCCGGGCCACGAGGACGAGCACGCTCCCGAGCGCTAGGGACGAAGAGGCGAACCCCTAGAATCGGCTGCGGATGCGCGTGACCGAGCCGATCGCCGAGCTGACACGTAACGCGGTCGAGGTGTTGCCCGAGGGCGCCCTCGAGCGCAAGCTGGCGCTCGGGCGGCCGCTGCGGGTCAAGTTCGGCATCGACCCGACCGGGCCTGACATCCATCTCGGGTTCGCGGCCGTCCTGCGTCGGCTGGCGGCCTTCCAGCAGGCGGGCCACATCGCGGTCCTGATCGTGGGTGACTACACGGCGCGGATCGGCGACCCGTCGGGCCGCTCCAGGGAGCGGCAGGTGCTGCCGGACGACGTGCTGGACCGAAACGCCGAGCTCTTCGCGGAGCAGGTCTACCGCATCCTGGATCGAGATCGCACGGAGATCCGCTTCAACGGTGAGTGGCTCGCGAAGCTGGACTACGCGGAGCTGGTGCGCCTGACGCGCACCGGCACGGTGGCGCGGCTGCTCGAGCGTGACGATTTCAGGAAGCGGTTCGCGTCGGGAGCGCCGATCTCGGTCTCCGAGCTGCTGTATCCGTTCGCGCAAGGCTACGACTCGGTCGCCGTCCAAGCAGACGTCGAGATCGGGGGGAACGACCAGCTTTACAACCTCTTGATGGCCCGCGACGTCATGGAGCACTACGGTCTCGAGCCGCAGGCGATCGTGACGTACGAGCTCCTCGTCGGGACGGATGGACTCGACAAGATGTCGAAATCCCAGGGCAATTACGTCGGCATAGACGAGTCGCCCGAAGAGCAGTTCGGCAAGGTGATGTCGATTCCCGATACAGCGCTGGGCCAGTGGTGGGGGCTCTGCCTCGAGCGAGATCCTCCCGAGGTCGAGCCGATGGAGTCGAAGCTGGCGCTCGCGCGCGGCGTCGTCGAGCGCTACCACGGGACTGAGGCTGCCGAGCGCGCGGAGACCCATTTCACGCGCGTGGTGCGTGAGCAGCAGCCCCCGGACGAGGTGCCTGAAGCGGACGTTCCTGCCGGCGATCCCGTACACCTGCCCGCGCTGCTGCGAGAATACTTTGACGTCCCGTCGACGAGCGAGGCGAGGCGGCTGATCGCCCAGGGCGCCGTCAAGGTGAACGCGTCGCCGGTCACCGATCTCGACGTTCCTCGGCTGCTCTTGTCCGGCGCTCTCGTTCAGGCCGGTAAGCGCCGTTTCATGCGGTTCCGGCCTTTCTCGGCCTAGCCGAGAAAGGCTAGAGCAGACCACGGGTGTGGTTCGGACTGAACGAGTTGGCCGCACTGGGCCGCTTGGCTCGGCTGGCCCTCTAGCCGAGCTGCGGGCTCGTCGTCGCGGCGGGGCAGATCCAGACGTTCGTTCTAGCGCTCAGGGGGCCTTGACGTTCCCCTGAGCGCTGGTACTATTCTTCGGCTGCCTCGGAGAGGCCGCGTGGAAAGTCCCGTCACTCGACAACCTGGAGAGCCCTTCGAAGATCGGATACGAACGAAGTTCCGAGTTCTGAGGGCCTCTGGTGCGAGTCGGAGGCTTTTTTACGTCGTCCCGCAGCAACGGTCTTTGAAAACTCAGCAGCGTGTGAAACGTCGAGACCTCTCGCCTGAGGTGCCTGCCGGCTCTGCCGGCGTGTCACCAGGGGCGCGAGGAAACTCCGTCACACCTTGCCGGAAATCCCGTGCCAGACTTCAGTGTGGCTCCGGGGGCATTCGACAGGGTGATGACTTTGAGCTCAAGCTCATCCAACAAATCAGTCTGCAACGGGCATACAGCCCACGCAAACAGATCTTCACGGAGAGTTTGATCCTGGCTCAGGACGAACGCTGGCGGCGCGCTTAACACATGCAAGTCGAGCGAGAACCGGTCCTTCGGGACCGGGGAAAGCGGCGAACGGGTGAGTAACACGTGGGTAATCTGCCCTCGGCACTGGGATAGCCCGGGGAAACCCGGATTAATACCGGATAGCCTTTCGAGCCTTCGGGCTCGTCAGAAAAGGTAGCTTCGGCCTCTGGCTGAGGAGGAGCCCGCGGCGGATTAGCTTGTTGGCGGGGTAACGGCCCACCAAGGCGACGATCCGTAGCTGGTCTGAGAGGACGAGCAGCCACACTGGGACTGAGACACGGCCCAGACTCCTACGGGAGGCAGCAGTGGGGAATCTTGCGTAATGGGCGAAAGCCTGACGCAGCGACGCCGCGTGCGGGAAGAAGGCCTTCGGGTTGTAAACC
>JACCTQ010000019.1 GCA_013812265.1 Actinomycetota bacterium | reverse complement strand
GTGATGGACGCCGACGCTGCGCTCGTCTCGCGCACGCTTGCGGGCGAGCTGGGCGCCTTCGAGCAACTCGTGGAGCGCCACCGCGACGTCGTTTATCGTCTGGCCGCTCGTGTCGTCGGCCCCGAAGATGCGGAAGACGTTGCGCAGGACGCCTTCCTGCGCGCCTTCCACCGCCTGCCGCAGTTTCGGCGCGAGTCCGCCTTCCGATCGTGGCTGCTGCGCATCACCCATAACACGGCGCTCAATGCGCTTGTCCGCCGTCGCGTGCTCCCCGTCGAGGACGTGGAGGAGCGGGCCGCTGTGAGCCAGGGCGCGCGCCCTCATCGCACCCCCGCAGAAGAGCTCGAGGTCGGCGAGCGCCGCGAGCGACTCGCCGCCAAGCTGCGGCTGCTTCAGCCGTCGCACCGCGCCGTACTCGTGTTACGCGATCTCGAGGGCTTCTCGTACGAAGAGATCGCCGAGGTGACCGAGGCGCCGCTCGGAAGCGTGAAAGGCCGGCTGCACCGGGCGCGGAGGGAGCTGATCGAGCTGCTCCGTAACAACACGTACGACTGGGAGCTTCCGGCGGCGTGACGGATGCCGGCCGGTCCAGAGAGGAGCTCACGCCGGCCGAGAAGCGGCTCGTGGGCCTGCTCCTGCTGCTCCAGGCGGAAACCCGCCGTCTCGACGCCTCGCTGACCAGCTCGGTCATGCGCCGCGTGCGGCTTCAGTTCGCCGCCCGCGGCCTGCTCCACGCGATTGGCAGCATCGCTGGTGCCGTTGCGGACGCTCTCGCCATCCTTGTTCGCGCCAAGCCGGGCTCGACGCGCCGGTGAGTCTCCTTCTCGCTGCGGGCGTGCTGGAACGCGCCAAGGCTTCGCTCGGCGAATCGCTGCCCGGTCTCGCCGGAGCGCTGGTGCTCCTCGTCTTCGGCCTGCTCGCGGCCTGGATCCTCGGCCGGGTCGCCTCGCGCGCGCTGGGAGCGATCGGCCTCGACAACCTCGCCGAGCGCTTTGGCATCCATGACGTAGTCGAGCGCATCGGCTTCGAGCGGTCGCTCTCCCGCTTGATCGGTCGGGCGGTCCGGCTCGCCGTGAGCGTCGTGGTGGTGATGGCGGCCGTATCGCTTCTCGGCCTCGGCGCGCTCGGCCGCTCGCTCAACGAAGCAGTCCTGTTCCTGCCGAAGCTGTTCGTGGCCCTCGCGCTTCTCCTCGCAGGCGTAATCCTGGCGGAGTTCGCGCGCACCCGTGTCGACCGTTTGGCAGACCAGATGGATCTCGGCGCGCCGGCGGGACGGATGGCCCAGGCGATCGTGATCGCGCTCTTCGGGTTGACCGCGCTCGCGCAGCTCGGCATCCCGACGGAGATCCTCACCGCGGTCCTCGGCGTCGTCATCGTCGCGGCCGCGCTTACCGTCGCGCTCGCTTTCGGTCTCGGTGGCCGCGAGGTGGCGCGGCAGATCAGCGCCGGCCGGTACGTGGGCGGCGCTTTCGAGCTCGGCCAGACGATCGGGCTCGGCGACGTCCGTGGCGAGATCGTCGCGTTCGAGAGCGCAGCCACAGTCCTGAGGACGGAGGAGGGCCGGCGCGTTCGGGTTCCGAACCATCTCCTGCTCGAATCGATGGTGGTGGTCGAGGAGCCGGCAGCGCCGACGCAGTAGCCCTCGGGCCGCTCTACCCTTCCGCCTGTGACGCCGCAGCGCCGTATCGCGCTCGCCTCGGTGCTCGCCGCCTCGGCCCTTGTCGCCCTCAAGCTGGTCACCGGGCTTGCAACCGGCAGCCTCGCGCTCGTGTCCGATGCGCTGCACTCGGGCACCGATCTGATCGCGGCACTGCTCACGCTCTTCGCGGTGGGCTTCGCCGGCCGTCCAGCCGACCCAGGTCATCCCTACGGACACGGCAAGGCCGAGCATCTCGCCGCGCTAGCGGAGGCCGCCTTTTTGGTTGTTGCGAGCCTCTTCATCGCGAGCCGTGCGCTCTCGCACCTCACCGGGAGCAGCGAGCCCGGCGTGGAGGCGCCTTGGTACGCCATCGCGGTCGTCGTGCTCGTGATGGCTGTGGACGCGAGCCGCACGCTCGTATCGGCCCGCGGGGCCAAGCGGTACGGAAGCGCCGCCCTCCAGGCCAACGCGCTCCATTTCGGCAGCGATCTCGTCAGCTCGG
>JACCTQ010000351.1 GCA_013812265.1 Actinomycetota bacterium | reverse complement strand
CTCGGGCGAGCCTGCCCCGAGGTCGGCGACGAAGCTGTCCACGTGATGCGGCCGCTTGCCACGGTAATAGCGGTTTCGCCTGATCACCAGCCGCTGGCCGGGGCGGTACTCGGCGACGTAGTACGGGCCTGCGCCCGGGAAGGCGCCGACGCCTTCCGGGTCGGCTGGAAGGGTGGGCGGCACGGCGCAGAAGAACGGCATCGTCGTCTGCGCGGGGAAGTCGCGCACGGGCGACTTGAAGCGCACGGTGAGCCGGTTTGCACGCGCGACGACGCCCACTGCGGACCTTCGCCTGCCGGCCTGGACGTCCTGGGCGCCGACTATGTCCTGGGTGTACTGGACGCCCGGCGACCTGACGCCGGGCGCGAGGGTTCGGTTGATCGCCCGCGCGAAGGCACTCGCCCGGACAGGCGTCCCGTCGCTGAACCGAAAGCCGTTTCTGAGCGTGAACGTCCACGTCTTGCCGTCGCGTGAGACGCGCGGGTAGCGTGCGGCCACCTCGGTCACGAGCCGGTAGCCCTCCGGCGGCGGCTTGTCCGGATAGGTCATCAGCCGCGCGCAGGTCGTGTCGATCAGGGTCCAGCCCGTCGACGAGTAGGAAAGGGCCGGGTCGATGTAGTCGAGCCCCACGAGGCTGATGCGAAAGACGCCACCCGACCTGGCTGTGGGCGATCCGCGGGCGGTGGGCTGAATGAAGACCGCAAGCAGTCCGCCTCCGACAAGGCCGGCGGCCAGAAACATCCGAAGACCCCGGCGCGTCACCCTGGCTGGCTAGCCTCCGTACCCCTCACTCATCTCGACAGACTAGAGTTTGTGAGCGCCGGCCGTGGGCGCGTTGGGTTCTGCTCGGGCTCCTCGCCACACTGCTGATCGCGGGGCTGCTCAATGCGTTCGGCCAGCGTCCGCACACGTCAGAGACCGACTCCGACGCAGCGTCGCTCAAGGTCTACTCGCCGAAATCGCTTCGAAGCGGGCTCTTCTTCGAATCTCGCTTCACGATCGAAGCCCATCGGGAGATCGGAGAACGCCACGCTCGTGCTCGATCCGGGGTGGCTCGAAGGCATGACGCTCAATACGCTCGAGCCCTCGCCCGTCGGCGAGGCCGACCGCGACGGCCGGATTGCGCTCGAGCTGGGACGGATCCCGGCCGGCACCACACATCGGTTCTTCCTGCATTTCCAGGTGAACCCGACCAATGTCGGGCGGCGGGCGCAGGACGTCGAGCTCCATGACGGTGAGACGCCCCTCCTGCACGTCGACCGCACCGTGACGGTCTGGCCCTGACGCATGGACCTGGTCGTTCGGGCAGCGGTGGGCTTCCTCTTCGTTCTCGTCCTGACCCGTGTGGTCGGGCGCCGCGAGCTCAGCTCCATGGAGCCGTTCGATCTCATCCTGCTCGTCATGATCGGAGATCTCGTGCAGCAGGGCATCACGCAGAACGACTTCTCCGTGACCGGCTTGCTGCTCGTGGGCGGGACGGTCGGCCTGCTCACCGTGGCCGTCTCGTACGCGAGCTTCCGGTTCCCCCGCCTGCGGCCCCTGATCGACGGCGAGCCCGTGATCGTGGTTCAGGACGGGAGGCCCATCGATCGTAATCTCGCGCGCAACCGGATCACCGAAGGCGAGCTGGCTGCGGCGGCTCGCCAGGAGCAGATCGGGTCGATCGAGAACGCCGCCTGGGCGGTGCTCGAGACGAGCGGCAGGATCAGCTTCATCACCAAGAAGCGTGTCCGTTCGACCTAGACTTCGGTCCCGGTGCCGCTGTACCTGACCGAGTCCGACGTCGACCGGCTCCTGACGCCGGAAGACGCCCTCGAAGCGGTCGAGGAAAGCTTTCACCGCGTCGCGCGCGGGTCGGTGGAGAACCCGCCGCGATCGCGGCTTCGCCTCGATGTCGGCCGGCTCGCCGTCATGCCTGCCGTCGACCGCGAGCTCGGAGTGGCCGGGCTCAAGACGTATAGCGCTTTTCGAGACGGGGCTCGCTTCCTCGTGGTTCTCTTCGACGCCGTCGCGCCCGAGGTGCTGGCGGTTCTCGAGGCCGACCGCCTCGGTCAGCTTCGAACGGGCGCGGCCAGCGGCGTGGCCGCGAAGCTCCTTGCCAAGCCGGGCGCGCGCACCCTCGGCGTCATCGGGTGCGGCTGGCAGGCCGAGAGTCAGGTGGACTGCATCCGGGCCGCCGTCCCGCGCATCGAACGCGTCGTGGCGTACTGCCGCACCGAGGAACGGCTGCATTCGTTTTGCGCGCGGTTCGACGCGGAGGCGGGCGAGAGCCACCGTGATGCCGCCGGGCAGGATGTAGTGGTGACGGCGACGACGTCGAGCGATCCGGTGCTGCGGGGCGAGTGGCTGGCGCCGGGTGCCCTGGTCTGTGCGATCGGTGCGAACGACCGTCGCTCGCGCGAGCTGGACAACGTGGTACTCGAGCGCGCGGCGTTCGTGTGTTGCGACTCCCTGGAGCAAGCGCGCGAGGAATCCGGCGACCTCATCGAGCCGATCGCGAGCGGAACGCTCGACTGGCTCGAGGTACACGAGCTGCACGAGGTCGTGGCCGGTGCGAGCCCGGGACGTCAGGCCGACGGCGACATCGTCGTATTCAAATCGAACGGCATCGCAGCCTGGGACCTCGCAATCGCCTCCACCGCGCTCGACCGCGCACGTGCGCAAGGGATGGGGACGGAGCTCTAGTACGAAGCTCGCAGGCCCCTAGTAGGACTTTGTCACTCACGGCGTGGAAACAGGAGGAGCTGGTGGAGGTCGATTGCTTGTGAGCAGGTGCGGCAGTGGCCGTCCCAACAGCGCAGGAGGGGCTGCAGGAACAACACCGCCTGCGGGAG
>JACCTQ010000250.1 GCA_013812265.1 Actinomycetota bacterium | reverse complement strand
TGAGAAGTTCGGCGGCGAACACGTTCGCTTCCCTCTCAAGCGGATCGCGGCGCCTTCTTACGCCGATCTCCTCGAATCGGCAGTACATCGGCGTAGTGTCGCCTTCGAGCACCTGACAGACCCAGTGTCCGAGCTCGTGAGCGAGCGTGAACCGCCGGCGCCCCGGGCTCTCGCGCGCCTCGCGACCGTTCACAACAATCTGGCGCTGAGCCGGCAGCAGGACGCCCGAGCAGTCGAGCTCGTCGTCCTCCGCGATCTGCAGCCCCAGCAGGTCTTCGGCGACCGACTCGACCGGCACGGGCACGTCGGAGCCGCCGAACGCGGCGTGGAAGCGCTCGCGCAGCGCGTTTGCCCGCGGATCCACGACCGGCGCCTGCTTCGCGGCGTCCTCGACAGCGATGTTCCGCGTGGACAACCTGGCTAGTTTGCACTGCGCGGAGCTAACCTTCAACGGGCGGCACGCTTGAATTGCGGTCCTCCTAGCCGGCACGGCGCTTGCAGAAATTCCGTCGCATCCGCGCCCGTGATGCGAGGCCTACGCGGTCAGGTGGCGGCCGTCGCCATTCACCCAGCCGAAATAGAGGCGAAGGCCGTCGCGGCTTCGAGCCTCCACCAGCGCATCACGCTTCGCCTCCGCGCCAAGCAAGGCAGCGAAACCCTCGTAATCGTTGAACCATTCTCCAGTCGTGCCGAACGAATGCACGAGCATCAAGCGGCAAACCGGCGTGCCTCGATGAGGGCCGAAACAGTCCGGTGTACAAGTTGATATCTCACATCGGCCACGTCGGTGGTAGTCAGGCCGAGGCTTGAGGAGAGAAAGGCAATCCGCTCGCGCCTACCCTCGCTCGGCGGGATGTCGGGTTCTCCGTCGACCGCCGAAGGCTTCGGCGCCAGCCAGTCGCGCACGAGGCTGCCGAACGGCTCTGCCACCTTCCCCTCGACAGCGAGTGCTGCGAGCCCGTCGCTAGCGCGTGCCAGCACGACAGGTCAGTCTGCGAGGCACGCGACCCACCCGGCAGAGCGACAAGGTGCTCCGGGGTGCCGAGGAGCATCTCCAAGCCCTGGCGCTCCTCGGAGGGCGAGCCATCGAACACCGCCTGCACCTCCGGCGGAAAGCCATTGGCGGCCTCCCAGCTGCTCGCAAGCGTCCTTGCGGAAAAACCCCGTGCGCCAATGCGCCTACCTGCAGCCGCTCGGGGTCAGATAGCGGCCACCGAGTCGCCGGCTTGTCATCGGTGCGCTGGTGCCGCATTCCATCAGTAAACGACGATTCCGCCGTGCTCGGTCCCTAGGCGCAGGAACTCGAGCCATTTCGACCACAGCTCGCGGCCCTCGAGGTCGTCGAAGGTCATCGGCTCGTCGCGTGCAACCGCTAGCGCCTGCTCGAGCCGTTCCGCGGGCACAAGGATGCCGTCGCTGAAATTGAAGCTGCCGGCTGGGATTCCGGACTCCTCCACGCGATCTGCGAACATCCCCTGAGCGCGCATCTCGTGTTGGAAGTCGCGCATGGTGGGAAAGTTGAGGGAAAAGCCCGGCAGATCCGACGCAGGCGCGTCGTCTTCCAGCTCTGGGTCGTCCGCCAGCCAGATCGAGAATCCCATGGGTCGCTACTCCTGTATCGCGATGGGTACGTTCGCGGCGTAGCCCACCCGTTGAAAAAGCGCGGCGGTCTCAACGACGAACCGTGCGGCTTCGCCTAGTTGCTGATCGAAGTGGGGTGCCTGGAGGATGTCGGCCGCTCGCTCCACGCGGATCGGATATTGACTCCAACCCGTCACGAGCAATCGCGCCGACGCCCGCGAAATTGCGGCCTCGGCAGCCTGCCTACAGTCAACGCCTGGGAGCGCCGGATCGTAGATGAAGGAGAAGACAAGAGGGTCGTCGCCGAGGTGCGTCGGCACGGTTCCGCTCTTGAGTGCTAGCCCGGTTGCAAGCCCGTGGAAATTCGGCGCGAAGCCGAGCCCGAGATGAACGTCCTCGAACATGAGCGTACGGTAAATCCATCCCGTTCCCACGCCCCAGCTCGCAGACTTGAACGCAGGCGCCGACGTCTCCAGCACTGCGCGCAACTCGTTAAGCAGCGTCCAGATACGGCTCAAAACTTCGCTCCCTCGATGCCAGGCCATCCAGTCATCAGTCGTCAAAGGCGCTGGAGTCACCAGTCCCTCCCCTTCAAGCATTTCGACAAAGTCCTGGCCCAGAACATCCCCGTGTTCGCGTATCACATCACCAAGCTTCTGCCACCGGCAAAGGATGAGGCGTATGTCTTCGCCGGCCTCTTCCTCGACGCCGACCGGCCACGGCTCGTGGCTCTGCGTCAAGAGGACAATGGCGCGCAGCTCATCTCCCGCGACGGTCTTCGCATAGCGGATGTACTTCGTAATCTGCGAGAAGTCGGTGGTCGTGCCGAGTTTCGACTCGACAACAGCGAGGGCGCGGCCAGGTACCGAGAGCTCCAGATCGAGGCGACCGTTGGCGATCGGTTGCTGCGTGCGAAGATGCCACTCGGATACCTCGACGTGGACCCCGATCGCGCGGAGCCACGTGGCAAGTAGCCCCGGCTCCTGCTGGAAAAGGAACGCGAGCAGTTCGGTTAGCTGATCTTCGTCGCCAGAGTGTCCCCTCCGCGCGATGCGAAAGATGTTCTTCCGCTCCCGCACTGGTTCGGGAAAGGTTTGCCCCCGCACTAACCGGCCACGCCCCCGGTGAAGAGCCGGTCGATCTCGTCGAATTCTTCGGGCGCTCCGCTGACCTTGGCAGGCAGGGATAGACTCGCCGTCGCCGCCGGCATCGCCTCGCTGGCCGACCGAAGGTACACCCCTTCCGCAGCGAGCGGCCGCGGCCGCCAGGCCAGCAGATCGCCGACACGAGCCTTGAGCTTCTCCGCCAGCGCCTCCCACACGCGGGAGTCGACCCGGGCCACGTCCAGGAGCCCGTTCTCCAGCTCGTGGTAGTAGCCCCCCACCTTCTCGCGCTTGCCTCGATCGAGGCCGAGGGCCGCAATCAGGTGATCCACCACCTCCCCGCGCCGCAGGCCGCGGGCCGCACGCAGGCCAACGAGCGGCGAGTGGCCGGCTACCCATGCCTCCGCGAGCGTGATTGCGTCGTCGCTCGCAGCGGGCGGTGGCACACGCTCGAGGAAGCGGTCGATCAGCGTCCCGAGCTCGTCCGCCCCCTCCCCCGCGCGCTCGAAGTAGGCACGCGGGTCGGGACGCTCTCCGCGCACGAAGCGCTCGGCGTAGTCGTCGAAGAGAGCCGACACGTGCTCAGCCATGGGCGGCGAGCTCCTCTCGCAGCCGCTTGCGGCCGCGGAAGAGAGCCTGGTCGACGTTGTTTCGGTCGATGCCGAGATCGGCGGCGATCTGGTCGATGTCCATCGCGAGCAGGTAGTGGCGCTGCATCACCTGCTGCTCGCGCTCGGGCAAGGGCTCGAACAGGCTCATCAGGGAATGGCGCTCGAGCACGCCCTCGGCGAAGTCCGATCCGCCTGGGTTCCAGTCGTCGGGCAGCGGCGCGTCGGTCGGCCGGCCCGCGAAGTGGTCGGCGATCGTCCAGGTGATCACCTGGTGCACGACCACCCGGTAGGGAAGGCCGCCGTAGCGCTTGCCACGGTGGAACTCAGACAGGAGCCGCAGGCGAACGTTCTGCGCCACGTCCTCGGCGTCGGGGCCGCCCCTGAGCCTGGCGACGCAGCGTCCGACGATGATGTCGTTGTACTTGGCCAGCAACCCGGCGATGTCGCCGTCCTCGAATAGCTGCGCGTCGGCAGCGTCGGTCTCATACGTCATCGAGGGAGAGTCGGCGGGAATGGGGCCGGATCTTACGCCCGAAACACCGTCATTGCGATCAGCTCGCCATAGGCCGAGAGCTCCATGCCTCGGACTTCTCCGGCATAGCGTGCTGAAGTGCCGACTCCGACCGGATCGACGAGCTGGACTGCCTTGCGGTCGATCTGACGCAGAAAGCGCTGGATCGCGGCCTTGCGGAGCGGCCGGTGCTCCGGCCTCTCCATTGCGTCGAGCGCGTAGCCGCGCAGGAGCTTCGCGTACAGGCCGGCGAAGACGTCGGGCCGGCTGACGTAGTCCAGGCAGACGATCTCGCCGGCAATCCCGATCAGGGCTCCGGACTGGCCATCCAGGCGCGGGAGCTTCTCGAGATAGAGGTCGAGCATCGGCCGGCGACCGCGGTAGATCGCGTCCTGGGCGCCCGTCGGCGAGTGGGCATCGAGCCGGCCGGCCTTCGCAGCGACGCTCGCCCACACCTGCGCTTGACCGCCGCCGCGGTGGCGGGCTGCGCGGAGCTCCGGGTAGGCGACGTTGGGCGAGGGAGAGAAGTTCGCCTCAGGCCGCGACCAGCGGCCATGCTCGACGCAATGGACGGGGAGCCCGATCTTCGAGCCCGCCTCGACGAGTGCCGTCCAGGTGACGATGCGGTTCTGCTTGGCGCCGACGAGCTCCTCGCCCTCGTACAGAAGGACGCGCTCGCCGAGCGGGTTGTGAACGCGGAGCGCCTCGACGACGCCGTCCTCGTCCACCTCCGTCACGGTGAAGCCTCGCGAGGCGGCCTCGTCGAGGCCGATGTAGTCGACCTGCGGCTCGGCGTGCGGGAAGAGAGGGACGATGGTTAGCCCGCCGAAGGCGCGTGGCTCGGCGAGGTCGAACGGGAGCTCTCTGGGTGGTGCGTGCGTTTGCATGTCCGAGAGTCGCTGGGAATGCGGCTCCTCTTACGCCGCGGTCACTTCCAGGCAAGCCGAAAGCTCGACCAGGGCGGCTGTTGCGGTCGGCGGACAAACGGTGAGAGTGGGAAGATGCAGGCCTTATGGCCGCATTGCCAGGCGGAACCGTCACGTTTCTCTTCACCGACGTCGACGGCTCGACGGAGCTGGTCAAGAGGCTGCAGGAGCGCTACGGGGCTGTGCTGGCCACGCATCGCGGTCTGCTGCGCGCCGCGTTCGCTGAGCACGGCGGCACCGAGGTGGACACGCAGGGAGATGCCTTCTTCGTCGCCTTCGGCCGCGCACGGGATGCGGTTGCGGCCGCAATCGCCGGTCAGCGTGCGCTGGCCGACCATCCCTGGCTCGATGACGCTCCGGTTTCCGTCCGCATGGGTCTTCATACCGGGGAGCCGTACCGTGCCGAACACGGCTACACCGGCGTCGCCGTGCATCGAGCGGCCCGAATCTGCACGATCGCGCACGGCGGTCAGGTGCTGCTCTCGCGCTCGACCGCGGGGATCGTCGACGACGAGGAGATCCCCGGCGTCTCCTTGCGCGACCTCGGCGAGCATCTGCTCAAGGACATCGATCGGCCCGAGCGGATCTTCCAGCTCGTGGTCGAGGGGCTGCCGAGTGTGTTCCCGCCGCCGCGGACGTTCGCTCAGCAGATTCCCCTGACCGGCACGGTGACGATCGTCATGACCGATGCGATGGGGATGATACGCCTCTCTCGCGAGCTCAGGCCAGAGCAGATCGGCGCCTTGCTCAACGAGTACCGGCGGCTCTTGCGCGAGGTCTTCGCGGGGATGGGCGGACGCGAGGTGGAGGCAGCGTTCGACTCGATTATGGCGGTTTTCCCGACGGCGAAGCAGGCCGCCCTCGCAGCAGCAGCGGCGCAGCGGGCCCTTGCAGCCCACGACTGGCCGCACGGCCGCAAGGTGGCGATGAGCGTCGCTCTTCATTCCGGGGAGGCAGGGATCGGCTGGGTCGGCCTCGCGGCGTTGCGCTGCGCTGAGCTCTGCGATGCCGCCGAGGGCGGGCAGATCTTCATGTCGCAGGCGACGGCGGGTCTACTCGAGGACGAGGATCTCGGCGACCTGGCGGTACGGGAACTCGGCGAGCAGCAGACCAGACGGACTCAGCTCGCGGTGCGCGCGTACGAGCTCCTCGTCCCCCCGGCCATGTAGGCGAAGACGGCTCGTTACCTCGGTCGGCACATCCAGGTCAGAATCTCCTGAGCGCACGTGCACCTGCTCTTCCTCGACGAAAGCGGAAGGCTCGACCAGGGTGGCTTGTTCGCGCTCGGCGGCATCGCCGTGCGGGACACCGACTGGCCCGAGCTTCGCGACCGCTGGCACGCGGCGCTGAGCGAGGCACGCTGGCCGCTCGACCGCGAGGTGAAGTGGCACGGGATCAGGAAGGGCGAGGTGCCGGATGCGCTCGCCGACGCGGTGTTCGAGACGCTCGCCGGCTCGCCGCTCACGTGCTACGTGACGGTGCTCGACCTCGAGCGCGGGCCGACCGTCTTTCCGACCAGCGAGCACGCCTACTTCCGCTCGCCCGAGGACGTCTACGCGACCGCGCTGATGTTTCTCGCCGAGCGGTTCCAGCACCTGCTCGACGACCGTGACGACCTCGGCCTGATCGTCGTCGACAGCCGCTTCCGGGAGACCGACCAGCGGCTGCGGCGGTTCTTCGGCGACCTGCAGGAGCGCGGCACGCCGTACATGCGGCTCGGTCGAATCGTCGAGGGGCTCTTTCTGGGCCCGAGCCAGTACTCGATCGGGCTGCAGTGCGCCGATCTCGTCGTCGCGGCGACCGCCGCGGCCGAGCGAGGCGTCGGGCAGGGGCGCGGCTACCTCCGGAAGCTCGAGCCCCGGTTCGGTCGCCACCCGCTCACCGGCGAGCTCGTGGGCGTCGGGCTGAAGCGGTTCCCCGACCCGGATGAGCGGGAGCGGCCGCGGCAGCGGTTGTTCTGACAGGAGCAGAAGCCGCATCAGGCCAGCGGGTGCCTCCGACCGTGAGCTTGCTAGCGCGGCCCGAGAGTCAGCCGCCAGGGAGCCAGCGAAGCTGGTTGAGTAGAGCGTCCTCGGCCGGGTTCGCCTGGAGGAACGCGTCGAGCTCGCGGACGAAGAGACCGATCGTCTTCCTGCTGCGCGGCATGCTGCGGTCGTCGAACAGGACGAGGCCACAGTGCTCCTGCCCGCTGCTGAGCGAGGCGTGGAACAGCCTGACGTAGTCCGGCACGTTGTTGGTGAGGATCGCGCGCCGCTCGGCGGCCATGCGCTCGAAGAGCTCGTGGTCGGGGAGGGCGACGAGATCGGACCGCTCGGCCGCCGTCTCGACGTCGTGGCTGCGTGCGCGAAGTTGGCGGGCTATCTCGGGTGAGAGGTGCTCATCGAGGAGCAGCCTCAACCCACGAGTTCCTGTTGGCGGCGCCAGGTTGCCTGCTCTCGCTCGGCGAGCGCCTGCGCCCGCGAGATCCAGTCGTCGATCTCGTCGGTGTACTCGACGTAGTAGCGCATTGCTGCCTGAACCTTCTCGACCGGCGACTCGAGGTAGGCGGCTGCCTCCTCGACCGAGCCGTTCTGGCGCACTGTCTCGACCGCTTGCCAGACGTCTAGCCGCGATCCGGCCAGCCCCGGCCGCCGGCCGGCCGCGCCGTCGCGAAAGACGATCAGCGGATGCTCGTCGAGACGGAGCCCTTCCTCGAGATATCGCTCGGCGAGGTCGGTTTGCGAGCGACCCGTCTCGCGAACGCGCCGCTTCAGGTGAGCCAGCGTCCGCGCGCGTACCCGGAACGCGACCTGTTGCTTTGCTTCGGATCCTCCGGGCACGGTGCTCCTTGTGTCAGACGATGTCAGTCAATGGTAACACGAGGCCAGCTGAGAAGATCTTCATCCCGAGGCCGGCGAGCGGCCCGCCGGCGCAGTCGCCATGGGTGGCGGTTAGTGCGCTACGTCGGCTTGGCCGTCATCGCCCACACGGCGACGACGTAGGCCACGATGAGAAGCAGCGAGAGGCCGGCCCCACCCGGCCGATCACGGGCCGCTCGACAGGCTGTCGCAGCCGGCGTCGGCCTCCGTCAACTCCTACCGTCCGGAGCCTTCCTCGTCATACCGACTGAAGTCTTTCTGCAACACGTCGCGCTCGAGTTCGCCGGCGGCCTGGAGGCGTGCCTGCGCTCGCCCACTCATGAACACCAAACCGCCCTGACCGTTTCGCCTACGCAGGCTCAGCGGCACTGCGGCCGTCACGAAGGGACGAAAGGAGTCGGGGATGGAATCGGTTCGAAGCGGCGCGGGGACGGCCTCACGCTGGCCTGGACACCCGTGTCACCGCTCGGTGGCGTATCGACCACCGTCCGCCCGGACTCAGTTGCGGTGATGCGGGAACCCGGCCCGCGTGATCACGGTCCATCGGGCTCACGTGGGGCGCTCCAAGAGCAGCCCGAAGTTGTACAGGCGCCAGTGCATGGCCTCTTCCGACACACCGAACAAGTCCGCAAGCTCATCGGATCGACCAGCATCGGCAAAACGCG
>JACCTQ010000237.1 GCA_013812265.1 Actinomycetota bacterium | reverse complement strand
CGATAGTCGCGACCGAGCTCCTGCGCCACGCCGTTCACGAACACCTGGAGTGGGCGACCGATCTGCTGCGGCAACTCGACGAACGAGCGCTCAGACATGCGACAGCCGCCTCGAAGTAGGCATCCGGAGGAGCACGTTCATAGAATGCCAACGTCTGTGCGCCTCAGAACTCGTCTCGGAATGATGCTTCGTCGTCGGGGTGCGCTGGGCTGCGTCAGGCAAGGACGCAGGGAGCGCACATGTGCAGGCACATGTGCGCGACCGAGGACGCGGCCTGGCGTCGTCCAGCGCGGCCCGGCGGCACAAGGCTTCGTTTCGAGATGGGTTCTATTACGAACTCGTCTCGGAATGATGCTTCGCCGTCGGGGTGCGCTGGGCGGCGCGAGGCAAGGACGCAAGGCTCTCGCCGTCCCGTTGTGCGCGCTTGCCGTGATTCTGGGGCCGACCGGCGCCGCGCACGCCGGAACCGGCGGGCTCACTCCGGTGGACCAGAAATCCCCCAACGTCGAGCGGAGCACCGACATCTACTACCTCATCCTCGGCTTCTCGGGACTGATCATGCTGCTCGTGACCGTCCCGCTTTTAATCTTCATCGTCCGTTACCGCGGCCGCGGCCGGAGCCGCGAGGTGGAAGGCGCGCAGATTCGCGGCAACACGCGACTCGAGCTCGCCTGGACGGCCCTGCCGGTCCTGATCCTGGCGGTGATAGCGGGCTTCGTCTTCTACAAGGTCCCGGGAATCACCGACCTCGAGGCCGAGGCGAGTGGCGACAGCAGGCTCGAGATCAAGGTCGACGGACGCCAGTTCTACTGGCAGTACCGGTATCCGAACGACGTCATTGCAATCGACACGCTGAGGGTGCCGCTCGGTCAGGTGGTCGAGCTGGAGATCGGCGCGCCCGAGAGCGACGTCAACCACAGCTTCTGGATCCCCGCGCTCGGCGGGAAGTTCGACGCCATCCCGGGCGAGACGACGCGCACGTCGTTCCGCGCGGATGAGGTCGGAACGTACGAAGGGCAATGTGCGGAGTTCTGCGGGGTCCAGCACGCAGCGATGCTGCAGGCTGTCGAGGTCATGCCCAGAGGCGAGTTCGAGACCTGGCTGGCGAACGAGGCCGGCGCCCAGCGGCGCGGCGCCTCGGAGCTCGGCGAGCGCACATACCAGGGCGCGTGCGCGAAATGCCACGGCATGGCGGGCGAAGGGCTGATCGGACCGCCGCTCGCGGGAAACAGCCTGCTCCAGGACCGGGACGCGCTCGAAATGATCGTCCGAAACGGCCAGGGTGCCATGCCGGCGGTCGGCGAAGGCTGGGAGGACAGGCAGATGGACGCACTCTTCCGGCACCTCCGCCGCAACGTCGCAGGCGGGAGTGGAGCAGAAGATGGCAGTTAGGGTCGAGCGGCCCACGACGGTGGTGCCCTGGAACCGGGGGCGTGTCTCTAGCTGGTTGACGACGGTCGACCACAAGCGGATCGGGATCCTCTACATCGTCACGAGCCTCGTGTTTTTCCTCGCCGGCGGAGTGCTCTCGATTCTCATGCGCACCCAGCTCGCGACGCCCGACGCGGACGTCTTCTCACGCGACTCGTACAACCAGCTCTTCACCATGCACGGCACGACGATGATCTTCCTCGTCGTCGTCCCGATCCTCGCCGGGTTCGGAAACTTCCTCGTACCGTTGATGATCGGCGCGCGGGACGTCGCCTTCCCCAGGCTGAACGCTCTTTCGTACTGGCTCTTTCTCTTCGGCGGGATCGTGCTCTACTCGAGCTGGTTCGCCGGCGGTGGAGCGCCACAATCCGGCTGGACGAGCTATCCCCCATTGTCTGTCTACACGCAAGGCAACGGCCAGGACCTGTGGATTCTGTCCTTGCACATCCTCACGCTGGCGTCGCTGGCCGGAGCCATCAACTTCATCGTGACCATTCACAACATGCGGACTCGCGGCATGACGTGGATGCGGATCCCGCTGTTCGTCTGGACGATCGAGGTGTACTCGATCCTCCTCGTGCTGGTCCTACCCGCTCTCTCGGCGGGTCTGACGCTGCTGCTCCTCGACCGGCAGGCGGGAACGCACTTCTTCATTCCGAGCGAGGGTGGAAACGCCGTGCTCTACCAGCACGTGTTCTGGTTCTTCGGCCACCCTGAGGTCTACATCATGATCTTGCCCGCGATGGGGATCATCTCGGAGGTGATTCCGGTCTTCGCACGCAAGCCGATCTTTGGCTACAAGGCAATCGCCATCTCCACGGCCGTGATCGGTTTCTACTCGCTGCTCGTCTGGGGCCACCACATGTTCACGGTTGGCATGCCGGGCTATCTGTTGGGCTTCTTCATGGTCTCCTCGATGATCATCGCCGTGCCCACGGGCATCAAGATCTTCAACTGGGTCGCGACGACCTGGCGGGGGAACCTGATCTTCGACACGGCGATGCTGTTCGCGCTCGGGTTCATCGTGGTCTTCACGATCGGGGGTCTTTCCGGCATCTTTCTCGCCGCCTACCCGTTCGACTGGCAGGTACACGACACGTATTTCGTCGTCGCGCACCTGCACTACGTGCTCTTCGGAGGCTCGATGTTCGGGATCTTCGCCGGTCTCTACTACTGGTGGCCGAAGATGTTCGGGCGGATACTGAACGAGCGCCTCGGGAAGGTTCACTTCTGGCTCACCTTCGCCGGGTTCAACATGGCGTTCTTCCCGCAGCACATGCTCGGTCTCGACGGGATGGCGCGGCGCATCTACAACTACCGCGACGTCGGGCAGTGGGCGGAGTACAACCTCGTCTCGACGATCGGCTCCTACATCATGGGCCTGGGCATCCTCGCCTTCGTCGTGAACGTCGTAATCACCCGCAAGCGGGGCCGTCGAGCGGGCAACGATCCGTGGCTCGCGGACACGCTCGAGTGGTACACGACCTCGCCGCCGCAGCCGCACAACTTCGACCAGGTTCCCTACGTCACGAGCGCCCGCCCGCTGCGTGACCTGCGCCGGCGTCTGCAGGAGGCGCGTGGCTAGGACCGCCCTGCCCTCCGGCGCCGCTCCGGGCCCCTGGTTCCGGCTGACCGCGTTGTCCGCGGCCGGCCTCGCCGCGCTCACGGTCGCCAGCGGCTCGCTCGACCTCGAGCTGACGCACAACGTCCTGGCCCTGATCGCGCTCGCTCCGCTGGTAGCGCTGCTGCTCGCCGCATGGTTCTCACACCGGCGCCTAGTCACAGTCACGGCAGTCGCTGTTTCGCTCATGCTCGTCGAGATCGGGTTGGGCGGCCTCGTGTGGACAACGGGCGAAGCGGACTGGGCGACTACCGCTCACGTCGTCGTAGCGGCTTTCGGCCTCGCCGCTTCACTCCTTCTCGTCGCCGCGTCGTTCCGGGGTGTCGCAGGGCCTTCGGGCTGCGTACGGGACTACGTCACCTTGACGAAGCCGCGCATCATGACGCTCCTGCTCCTGACGGGCGCCGGTGGGATGTTCGTCGGCACCCGTGGCGCGCCCTCGGCCGGTCTTTTCACCGTGACGATGCTCGGCCTCGGCCTCGCTTGTGGCGGAGCAAGCGCACTGAACCACGTGCTCGACCGCGACATCGATCGCCATATGCGCCGCACCGACCGCCGGCCCGTCGCCAGCGATCGCGTTCCGGCTGCGCGGGCGCTCGAGTTCGGCCTCGCGCTCTCGGCGTTCTCGTTCGTGTTGCTCGCGAGCTTCGTCAACGTTCTGACGGCCGTCCTCGCGCTCGTCGGGAACCTCTTCTACGTCCTCGTCTACACGCGCTGGCTCAAGCGGACGACGCCGCAGAACATCGTCATCGGCGGCGCGGCCGGCGCCGTTCCACCGCTGGTGGGGTGGGCGGCCGCGACGGGCAACCTCACCCTCCCCGCGCTGTTCCTTTTCCTGATCGTCTTCTTCTGGACGCCTCCCCACTTCTGGGCGTTGGCGCTCCTGATCAAACGCGACTACGCCGCCGCCAACGTCCCGATGCTGCCGGTCGTTCGCGGTGACGACACGACCGCACGACAGATCCTGCTCTACTCACTCGCGCTCGTGCCCATCACGGTCCTGCCCTTCCTCACCGACACGCTCGGTGCCGTTTACCTGGGCTCGGCGCTCGTGCTGAGCGGCGCGTTCGTGCTCCTCGCGTGGCGATTGCGCCGTCAAACTACGCCGGACCGGGCCCGCGTGCTCTTCCACTTCTCGCTGGCCTATCTCGCTCTTCTCTTTGTGAGCATGGCGATCGACCCGTTCGTGACCCTCGCCTAGTGCTCCGTCCCGGAAGTCGCTAGGTCGTGCCGCCTAGCTCTTCCGGGCGCAGTGGGCCGCGCCGAGTCGCCTGCCCGTTTCGGAGCAGAGATGCTGGGTACTACCGCTCCATCACCGATAGGTTCATCTTGCGGACTCGAACAAGGAGGCACCAGTGATTGCAGCGCTTGGTATCGGCATCATCGGAACGGTTCTGCTCATCGTCCTCGTCATCGTCGCGATCCTGTACTTCGCGCGCCGCGCCTGAGCAGAGCTGGCTCTCGCGCCTTGTACCTTGCGACCGGTCCGCGTTCAGCCGGCGTGACGGCGTAGATGATCGACCGAGAGACTGCTCGTAAGAACCTCGTGTTCGGGCTCGCCCTCTTCGGGCTCTTCCTCGTGCTCTTCGCCGGCACGATCGTCGTCGCGCTGATCTACCTCGCGGTGGACTAGAGGAA
Source organism: Actinomycetota bacterium (assembly GCA_013812265.1). Classification (GTDB taxonomy): domain Bacteria; phylum Actinomycetota; class Thermoleophilia; order Gaiellales; family Gaiellaceae; genus JACCTQ01. The sequence continues at coordinate 2,555 of JACCTQ010000237.1, read as the reverse complement.
CTTGCTCTTCGAGCAAGTTCCTCCATCGAGATAGGGGGGATTCGCGCGAAGCGCGAGTGTGTCAGCGCAGTCGTGTGGTCGGGTCGCCGAAGAGAGTGAACGTGCGGCGGACGTCCGTATCCGAGACGACCTTGATCGCCTCGGCGGCGACTTCTCCGATCGTGAGGTTACGACCTCCGTATAGAAGGCGGAAGAACTCCTGGTTCAGCTTGGGTTGCTCCGTGGCGTAGATGAAGGTCGAGGATGCCCACACGGCAATCGCTCCTCCGTTCTCGGCCCGGAGCAAGAGCTCGCCGAGGGCACTGACGGTCGGATCCAGGTAGTAGCCGTTGAGGCAGGTCATCATCACGTAAAGGGAGAGACTCTCGCGGTTGCGCAGGTTGTCGACGTCGCTGTTCTGCAAGACGGCAGCCGGCGACCACAGCGTCGTGGAGCCGTGGCCGAAGTAGTTGACCACCTTGGGACCCTGGTTCAATTTCTGAAGGACGCGCTGACGAACGGCGGCGTCGGTCGGGCCGGCGCTGCGCTTCATCGTCTCGACGGATATCGAGCCCGGGATGAGCGTCCGGAGCTTTTCGATCGCTCCCTCGAAGTCGAACCCGTCGTTCTTGTCCGAGATCAGAAGGGCATCGAGTGCCGGTGCGGGCCGGGGGACGTCGTAGCCGACGATCTTGCCGATCACGGTCCGGGCTTGCGCATCCGTTCGGACAGGCAGGCGGCCCATTGCGAGATCGCCCACGCCGTCGCCGTTGAAGTCACTCAGCCAGCCGTCGGAGCCCGTCTCGATGTAGTCGGTATCGACGTATTTGGTCGGCACGAAATCGAAGTCGCCCTTACCCAGGATGTTGAGTGGATCGAAGCTAGCGTCGCCGACCAGCAGGACGAACCGCGGAGCCGGGCGCCAGCGATCGCGCGCGGTGGTTAGAAACGCCTTGAGAGCGTCTGCCGTATGCGCTCCGAAGCTGAACTCGTCGTAAACGTCCTCGACGTCCACCACGGCCACCTTTAGTCCCTGCCGCTCGCGAAGCGCCCGCAACGGCTCGATTGCCTCGAGGAAGTTGCGGTGGGAGATGATCACGAGATCGGCTCCCTGCCCGGCGCGATGCAGCGACGACGGTCGCTCGGCGACCACTGCGACCGGTTTCCGCACCCTTGCGGCGGTTACAGCCAGCAGCCGTCGCGCTTCCTTGGCGGCGCCGATCGTGATCGAGTACCCACCCGCGCCCTTGCGTGCGGTCGCGGTCAGTGCGCGGGGCGCATTTGGCTGCGTGACGTCGAGCAGACGTACATCGGCCCGCGTGAAGCCGTCGATGCGAGCGTGGCGGCCGGCGGCCAGCGTGAACCTGAAGGAGTCATCTTCGGCGCGATAGAAGCGCCCGTAGGTCAGTCGCACCTCGTCGGCGAAGCTGACGTCCGTTTCTCCCGCAGTGCTGGCGAGGGTGACGATGTTCTCCCCCTCCTTGACCAGTTGTCGGGAGACCGAGAACTTCGCGACCGCGTGAGCGCGGTCCTTGAAGCTCATGAGACCCACGTCCGCGCCGTTGAGCGTGACCTTGACCGCGTGCGGCTGCTTGCTGAAGCCCTGGATCGCAACGGTCAGCACCGGCTGCTTGGACGGTCTGTCGAAGTGCCGCACGATGATGCGCTGGGAGACAGGCTCCGCTGCGATGCGGTCACCGAAGAAATTGTTGGCGACCCCGTTCTTCAGGGGCGACATGAAGATCTTGCGCTCCCTCGAGATGGCGGTGTACTCGTAGCTGCGCGCGCGTATGCGCGAGGACATTTGCGTTCGCGCGCCGACCTCGACGCGTTCACCCGGTTTCGTGCCGGTGACGAGCCAGTACGTTCGCACGTCCGCCGTCAGCAGCCGGTGTGCGCGGCCGTAGAACTCGACCGCGCCGTTCGCTGCGAGCTTGTTTGCGCTCACGCCGCGCAGAAGCAGCGGTATCTGGGCGCCATCCGTGTAGAGCTGAAGCATGCGCGTATCGGTCGCGGCGCTGAGCCCGGCCGCGACGAGCTCGCGCCGCTCGATCCGATACCAACCGTTCTCGCCGACCCTGATCTTGATTCCAGGGCGCGAAGCCAGGAGCAGCTGCTGCTCGGAGGGGGTCGACTTGGCGTCCGCGAAAGCCGCGGGAGCGACCGAGGCGGCACCCACAGCGATGACTGTCAGGGTCAGAACGAGGCGCTTCATTCCAGAAAGTGTAGACGCGAAACCGTAACGCCGGGCCCCCGAAATGGTGACGAAAGGCGCGCCGCCGCCGCCAGTGTGCGAGACGCCCGATGAGCTAGAGAGATCCATGGTGTCAAATGTCCCTTCTTAAGGACGGCTTCCCGGCCCTTTCGGACCGGGAAGCCATTCGTTTCGCAGAGCCCGTTCTGGTCTTTGCCGGACTAGCTGGCGCGGACGGAGCGCCAGGAGCGCGTACCGTCGACGTCGACCGTCTGGATCCAGAAGCGAGACGGTGCCTTCTTGCCCTTCGGCACCTTGTAGCGGAAGGCGTAGTTGCCGCCCGTGACGCCCTTGCCGGCGATCAGGGAGCTGTTGGCCTTGA
>JACCTQ010000202.1 GCA_013812265.1 Actinomycetota bacterium | reverse complement strand
GTCTCGATGGCCGCGCTGATTCGCGACGCCGTCGGTGCGATCTTGCGGGGCGAGAGCCGGGATGCTCGCTGGGTGCGTGCGTGGACGGTCGTCGGGAAGCACGCCTCGGCCGAACGCAACCTGGCCGTCGAGCACGACCGGTATCTCGCCGAGGATTACGCCGGCTGACGACGTTCGTCGATACGTCGGCCTGGCTCGCGCTCCTCGACGGGAGGGACGAGATGCACCGCGACGCCGCCGAGACGCTGCGCGGGCTGGAGGGGCAGAGTCTCGTCACGCACAACTACGTTCTGGTCGAGGCGGCAGCGATTGCCCACAGACGGCTTGGCGGCGCGGCGGCTAGGGACCTGCTGGAGGATCTGGTTCCCATCTCGACCGTCATCTGGGTCGAGGAGGGGACCCACCAGGCCGCCGTATCGGCATTCCTGGCAGCGGTGCGGCGCAGACCGTCGCTCGTGGACTGGGTGACCTTCGAGGTCATGCGCCGGCACGTGATCGGGACCGCGTTCGCGTTCGATCGGGACTTCGTGAACCAGGGATTCCAGACCATTCCGTAGGAGCTCTCGAGCGGCGGTTACGATAAGCAGAGCGTGACGCGGAGCATCGAATTCACGCTCGACGGAAAGACTGTCGCCGCTCCCGAGGGCGAGCTGCTCGTCTACGCGGCCGCCCGGCACGGCGTCTTCATACCCACGCTCTGCCACGACGACAAGCTCGATCCCTACGGCGGTTGCCGCATGTGCGTGGTCGGCGTCGAAGGGTCACCGCGCCCGCTGCCCGCCTGCGCGCTCCGCGTCACCGACGGGCTCTCGGTCTCGACGAACGACTCCGTTCCGCAGTTCCGGAGGACGCTCACGGAGATGCTGCTGGTCGAGCACCTCGATCCGGACCCGGGCGGCCGGCCGAACGAGCTCCTCGACATGGCGAACGAGCTGGGCGCCGAGGCGCCGTTCGTGCTCCCGGATGCGAAGCGAGAGCCCTACGAGGACCGGAACCGGCTGATGGGGTACACGCCGGACACGTGCATCCTCTGCAACCGCTGCGTCCGCTACACGCAGGAGGTGATGCAGTGCTCGGCGCTCTCGCTCGAAGGGCGGGGGCCCGAGGCACGCATCGTCCCCACTCACGGCCATTCCTGGCTCGACACCGAGTGCGAGCTCTGCGGCGGGTGCCTCTCCGCCTGCCCGACTGGGGCGATCTACGAGAAGTTCGAGGAAGGCACGACGCGGCCGGAGCGCGCGCTTCGGAAAGTCAAGTCGACGTGCACGTTCTGCGGCGTCGGCTGCCAGATCGACATCAACGTCGACCCGGAGACCGACCGCATCGTGAAGATCACCTCCGACCCGAGCTACGTCTCGAACGAGGGCAACCTCTGTGTCAAGGGACGCTTTGCGTTCAACTTCGTCCACCATCCGGACCGCCTGACCGAGCCGCTCGTGCGCGGTGACGACGGCGAGCTTCACCCGACGACCTGGGATGACGCGCTACGCGTCGCCGCAGAGGGCCTCGAGGGGGTGATGGAGCGGCACGGCCCACAGTCCATCGGCGTCCTCGCCTCCGCCCGGCTGACCATGGAGGAGAACTTCCTGCTGCAGAAGCTCGCGCGGACGGCGCTGCGGACGAACTCGATTCACTCCTGCGAAGCCACCTGACACGCTCCCACTCTTTACGGCCTGGTCAGGTCGTTGGGCAGAGGAGCAACCACCAACTCGATCCCCGAGATAGAGAACTGCAAGTTCCTGCTGGTGATCGGCTCTAACACCACCGAGGCCCATCCCGTGCTGGCACTCAGGATGAAGAAGGCCGTGCGCAAGGGCGCGACGCTTATCGTCGCCGACCCGCGCAAGATCTGGCTCACGAAGATCGCGAGGCGCCACCTGCAGCTTCGTCCAGGCTCGGACGTGTGGCTTTTGAACGCGATCATGCACGTCATCCTCGAGGAGGGGTTACAGGACGACGACTACATCCGCGAGTTCACCGAGGACTTCGACGCGGTTAGGGAGGTCGTGAAGCGCTATCCGCCAGAAGAGGCGGAGCGAGTGACGGGCATCCCGGCCGCGGACATCGTCGCCACCGCGCGCGAGTACGCGAGCGAGCGTAGCGCGGCGATCTTCTACACGCTCGGGATCACGGAGCATGCCTGCGCGATCGACAACATCTGGTCGCTCTCGAACCTCGTCCTCATGACGGGCCACCTGGGCTACGAGTCGACAGGCCTCAACGCTCTCCGTGGGCAGAACAACGTGCAGGGGCTGAACGACGCGGGCGCCAATCCGGCGTACCTGCCGGGCTACCAGGCGCTCGACGATCCGCAGAGCCGTAAGAAGTTCTCGGACGCCTGGGGCGTGGAAGTGCCGGAGACGCCGGGCTACCGGCTAGACCAGATGATGTCCGGCCTGCACGACGGCCGAGTGAAGGCGCTCTACCTGGTCGGGGAGAACCCGGCTCACACCGAGCCGAACGCTCACCACGTCGAGGAAGGGCTCGGAAAGCTCGAATTCGTCGTCTCGCAGGACATCTTTCTGAACGAGACATCGCGCAAGCACGCGAATGTGGTCCTGCCGGCCTCCAGCTTCGCCGAGAAGGACGGCACGTTCACCAACACCGAGCGGCGGGTGAACCGCGTGCGGAAGGCGTTGCCGTGCCCCGGCGTCGCGCGCGAGGACTGGCGGATCGTCGTCGATCTCGCGGGTGCGCTTGGCGCCGACTGGCCCGACTACCCGACCGCTGAGGACGTGTGGAACGAGTTCGCCGACCTGGCACCCAACTGGTCCGGCATCCGCTACGACCGCATCGAGGAGGTCGGCCTGCAATGGCCCTGCACCGATCGCGACCACCCTGGCTCGCCGTACCTCTACGCCGAGCGCCCGGCGCGCCCGAGCGGCAGGGGGAAGTTCTATCCCGTCGAATACCAGCCGCCGATCGAGCAGCCCGACTCCGAGTATCCGTTCGTCCTCTCCACCGGGCGCACGCTCTACCACTACAACTCGGG
>JACCTQ010000177.1 GCA_013812265.1 Actinomycetota bacterium | reverse complement strand
GGCCCGCTTCGACAAGCGAATGGAGGATGCGCCTACGCGCGACCGAGCCGCCAGTGCGACCACTGCTTCTGCATGCGGTCGCCTTGGCCCTTCGTGAACTGCGTGTAGCAGCGGTCGTACGAGTAGTCCATGTAGTTGTGAATCGGATCCCAGCCCGGCGTGGAGCACGTGTCCTGCGTGTTGTCTGCGGGACACCCCGAAGTGGGCACGCCCTGCTCGGGCGTGTCCGAGACGTGGTCGCCCCCGCCGATGCAGCCCTTCTCGAACGTGTGTGCGAGGCCGAGCCAGTGGCCGGTCTCGTGCGAGGCCGTGAAGCCCAGATTGTAGTTGCGGACCGAGCCGCCCGGCATGGAGCCGTAGTGGATCACGACACCGTCGAGCACGCGGTACTGGTTGGACGTGACGATGCTCGGGTAGTACGCCCAGCCGAGGTAGCCGCCACCGCTCGTCGAGTAGATGTTGAGGTCGGTGCTGTCGCCGCGCTTGAGCGCGCTCTTCATCGCGACCTCGTCCGAGAAGGTGGCCTGGTCGAACCACGCCTTGTTGATCGTGTAGTCGGTCGCTGCCAGCCGGAGCTTGAAGCCGGTGTCGTAGCCACCGTAGAAGCCGGACAGCGACAGCGCGAGGGCGCTGATCTGCTCGTCCACATGATCCTGGGACACCCAGCCCTGCTTCGGCGTCTTGCCCGCCGCGACCACATGGAAGTACACGTCGATGGTGTCGGTGAAGGACGATGTTCCGCCGGTCGTCCCGGTTGGAACCTCGGTGTCCTCCATGAGCTGGGCTTTCTCACGAACGGCGAAGTCAGCGCCGGTGCCCCGGGCCGCGCTGCGGCCGGCGAGCGCGTCCAGGCTGCTGAAGCCGCCGCCGTTCCACGCGCAGAGCGCAGAGGACGGCGAGGCCTTCGCCGCGTGACTGACATTGTGAGCAGCCGCCGGGGATGCAGAGACCGCCAGAGCGGCGAGGCCGGCGGCGGCAACTGCGAGCAGATGCCCGCGGCGTGCCCGCGTGTGTGTGCGATGCAAGGTTCTCCCTTCTTCGAGGTCCTCGGAGCCGTACGAACATCAGAATAGCCCAGGTTCGGCGCGATTTCAACGAGGGCGCCGGAGTTAGGCTTGCCTCGGTGGAGCTTTCAGCCCGAATAGCTACGCTCGAGCTCGCCGACACGTTCGTCATTGCGCGGGATGCACGGGACGAAGCCGATGTCGTCCAGGTCGAGGTGCGATACGAAGGCCACACGGGATTCGGCGAGGCGGCGCCGATCGACCGCTACGGGGAGTCGGCGGCGAGCGGGCTCGCGTTTCTGAAGTGCAGTCTCGACGCGCTCGGCAACGACCCGTTCGCCCTGGAGGCGATTGGCCTTCGCCTGGCCGAGCGACCAGGAGAGCAGGCGGCCAAGGCAGCGCTCGACGCAGCGTTGCACGACCTGTGCGGCAAGCTCGTGGAGCTGCCGGTCTGGCGTCTGCTCGGCCTGCCCCGCGCCGGGCCGCCGACCTCGTGGACGATCTGGCTGGGCGATCCCGACGACATGGCGAGACGAGCGGAGCGCCTGGGCGATCGCTTTCGCCGGCTGAAGCTCAAGCTCGGCGGGCGTGACGGTGCCGATGTGGAGCGCGTCCGCGCCGTCCGGCGCGTCACCGCTCTCCCGCTCCAGGTGGACGTGAACGAGTACTGGTCGCTGGACGAGGCGCTGGACGCGCTGCCGCAGCTGGCAGAGCTCGGCGTCGAGTATTGCGAGCAGCCCTTGCGGGCCGGGGACGAGGGCGGCGTGGAGTTGAAGGCACGCTCGCCTCTTCCCATCTACGTCGACGAGGATTGCCACACCCTGGCCGACGTGGCGTCCTGCGCCGAGCGGGCCCACGGGATCAACATCAAGCTCGCCAAGGCGGGCGGCATTCGGGAGGCCGTGCGGATGACACACGCGGCCCGTGCGCTCGGGCTCGGCGTCATGCTCGGTTGCATGCTGGAATCGGGGCTCGGGATCGCTGCCGCTTGCCAGCTGGCGAGCCTGTGCGATCACGTCGACCTGGACGGAAACCTCCTCCTCGCAGATGACCCGTGGCCGGGCGTCGAGCTCGTGGACGGCGTCCAGTTGCCGTCGGCGGCGCCGGGGCTCGGCGTGCGCCCAGCGCCCGAGCGGTGAGTCGCTCGAAGCGCTACCTCGTGCTGGCCGAGGGGCGCTCAGACGATCCGCACTACGGCAAGACCGCCCGCGGGGTGATCCGCTACGGCTCCGAGCCCGTCGTCGCGATCCTCGACTCGACTCACGCGGGCGAGACCTATGGCGCCATCCCGGTGATCGGCTCCGTCGACGACGCGGTCCCCTTCGGGCCGACGACTGCGCTCGTCGGGGTCGCGACTGCAGGCGGTCGCTTCCCACCGGCGTGGCGCGAGCTCCTGAGGAGCTGCATTGCCAAGGGTCTCGACGTCGAGAACGGGCTGCACGAGTTTCTGAGCGAAGACGCCGAGCTGGCCGAGCTGGCCGCAACGCACGGCGTCGAGCTCCGCGATCTTCGCAAGCCGCCGCCGGGGCTCAACGTCCCGACGGGGGAGCAGCTCGCGGTTCAGGCCCGGATAGTCCTCACGGTTGGCTCTGACTGCGCGATCGGAAAGATGACGGTGTCGCTCGAGCTCGACCGCGAGGCGCGCGCCCGCGGGCTCTCTTCGGTGTTCGTCCCGACCGGGCAGACGGGGATCGCGATCGCGGGCTGGGGGATCGCGGTGGACGCCGTCGTGTCGGACTTCGTCGCCGGCGCGGCAGAACGGCTGGTCATCGAAGGAGCGGCCCGGGGCGGCGATCTCCTCTGGGTCGAGGGCCAGGGCGCATTGATCCACCCGGCGTATTCGGGCGTGACGCTCGGCCTCATGCATGGCAGCGCGCCCCACGCGCTGATCCTCTGCCACTTGGCCGGTGCGTTCGAGATCGAAGGGTTTCCGGGCCACCCGATACCGGCGCTGCCCGACCTCGTCGCACTTCACGAGCTCGCCTCGTTGCCGGCGCGACGGGCTCGTGTGGCAGCGATTGCCCTCAACACGCGCGATCTCGACGAGACGGACGCGCGGGCGGCCGTCGAAACGGCCGAGAACGACACGGGTCTTCCCGTCGACGATCCTGTCCGGTTCGGGAGCGCTAGGCTCCTCGACGCCGTGCTCAGCGCCCTTCCGGCCCTCCCATGACCGACCCGCGCGTCGAGCGTCTCGCCGAGCTGCTCGTCGACTACTCCCTCGGCGTGCAGGGCGGCCAGCTCGTCCGAATCGACGGATCGGCCGAGGCGGCTCCGCTCATCGTGGCCGCGCATCGGGTCGCGCTCGGCCGCGGCGCACACCCGTACGCCCAGGTCGCCCTGGACGGGCTCGCCGAGCTCCACGTGGACCGAGCCTGCGACGAGCAGCTCACGTACATCTCGCCCGTGGAGCGCGCAGAGATGGAGCGTCTCGACGCTCTGCTGACGATCTGGTCCGCGTCCAACACTCGCTCCTTCTCACGCGCCGACCCCGGCCGGCAGGGGCGCTACATTGCCGCCCGCCGGGAGCTGAGCCGGATCCGCGGCGAGCGGATGGCTCGCGGTGACATGGCCTGGTGCGGAACGCTGTTCCCGACAGAGGCGCACGCCCAGGACGCCGAGATGTCGCTGCGCGAGTACGAAGATTTCGTCTACCGAGCCTGCCA
>JACCTQ010000109.1 GCA_013812265.1 Actinomycetota bacterium | reverse complement strand
ATGTGCCAGACGGTCTTCGACCTGCGCCGGGCAAGGGAATGGACGGAGGCGCTCTCCCGCTGGTGCGACTCCCAGCCCGGCCTCGTCCCCTATCGAGGCAACTGCCTGATCCATCGCAGCGAGATCTTCCAGCTGCAGGGCGCGTGGCGCGACGCGCTGGACGAGGCACGGCGCGCCCGTGACTTGCTCTCGGGGCCCACCGTGTGGGACACGCTGGGATCAGCCTATTACCAGTTGGGTGAGATCCAGCGGCTGCGTGGCGAGTTCGCGCAAGCGGGGGAGTCCTACCGGAAGGCGAGCCAGGCGGGGCGCGAGCCCGAGCCCGGGATGTCGCTGCTCCGCTTGGCGCAAGGCTGGGTCGATGACGCTGCTGCTGCGATCCGGCGCCTGTTGGTCGAGACGGAGGATCCCATCGGTCGGTCCAAGGTGCTGCCTGCATGCGTCGACATCATGCTCGAGGCGAGGGATTTCGGAGCCGCGCGGACGGCCGCCGACGAGCTCGCTCGGATCGCCGGTCGTATCGACGTGCCGTACCTGCGTGCCCTTGCGTCTCACGCAGCAGGCGCCGTCCTGCTGGCGGAAGGCGATGCACGCGCTGCCCTGACCGAGCTGCGCAACGCGTACGTTTCGTGGCGGCGCCTCGACGCGCCACACCAGTCCGCGCGCGTCCGCGTGCAGATAGGAATGGCCTGCCAAGAGCTCGGGGACGAAGGCACGGCGGAAATGGAGTTGGTGGCGGCTCGCAGCGTTTTCGAGCAGCTCGGCGCGGCACCCGATCTCGTCCACGTCACGAGGATGCTGGGCATGCTCTCGCCCTTGCCGAGGGCGACGGGCGGACTCAGCGCGCGCGAGAGAGAGGTGCTTGCGCTCGTGGCGTCTGGCAAGTCCAACAGGGCGATCGCAACCCAGCTGGTCATCAGCGAGAAGACGGTTGCCCGTCACGTCAGCAACATCTTCACGAAGCTGGGGCTCTCGTCCCGGGCGGCCGCTACCGCGTACGCCTTCAAGCACGGCCTCACCTAGTCGCCTCTACACAGAAACACCCACGCCCTCCGGCGTGAATTTGGTTGTTTCGCCCGAAGCTGATCATGGCGCTCGCCTTCTACCTTCGTCGAGTCCCTAGAGAAGGAAGGAGGAGGCAATGACAGCCAGACAGGACGCAGAAGCCAGCACGGAAGAGCACGTCGCGCCGCCGGGGGCCTGGGACGCCATCGCAGACGGTTACGATCGCTACGTCGCCCCGCAGGAGGCCGCCTTGGCGAACGAGGCGCTCGGCCTCGTTGACCTCAAGGCCGGAGAGCGGTTCCTCGATGTCGCCGCAGGGACCGGGGGCCTGAGTCTCCCCGCGGCGCGCCTTGGCGCGAAGGTGCTCGCCACTGACTGGTCCCCCGCGATGATCGAACGGTTCGAGGCCCGCGTCCGCGCAGAAGGCCTGACCGACGCGGAGGGGCGCGTAATGGACTGCCATGCGCTGGAGCTCGAGGAAGACACCTTCGATGTTACCGGCTCCCAGTTCGGCGTCATGCTCGTCTCCGAACAGCCGCTCGCGCTGCGCGAGATGGTGCGAGTGACGAAGCCCGGCGGGCGCGTGCTCGTGATCGCCTACGGTTCACCAGCGGAGATCGAGTTCCTCCAGTTCACCATTGGCGCCCTGCAAGCTGTGGTGCCGGATTTCGCCGGGTTGCCGGATGACCCACCTCCGCTCGAGTTCCAGGTGTCGGATCCGCAGGTGCTGCGCACGCGGCTGATTGATGCCGGACTGAAGAACGTCAAGGTCGAGGCGAGCGCCGAGAGACCTGCGTTCTCCTCCGGACAGGAGATGTGGGACTGGCTCATGTATGGCAATCCGATCTCGGGCATGCTCGTCGCCGATCTGACCGAGGAACAGCGAGCTACGATTCGACAGGTGCTTGACGGGATGCTCCGTGAACGCATGGGCGGGAACGGTCGCGCAGTGCTGACAAACGCGGTCAACATAGGCATCGGAACGAAGTAAGGGGTCGTATCGGAAGTTCTGGGTCGAGGCTTCGATTGTCGAGGCGGCGCGCACACCGGATCGCTCCACTCCGCGTCGCCGAGCGGGCGAGTTCGCAGTTCGATTACGCTCTGCACGTGCACGATGACGTCCGCCATGTCCCTCATATCGAGCAGCCCGAAACGTTCCTGCGTGCGGTGCGAGCCGCGCTCCTGGAGCCATGACCGGGGGCTCC
>JACCTQ010000143.1 GCA_013812265.1 Actinomycetota bacterium | reverse complement strand
CAGAGCCGGCCCGCCCGCTCGGCGTCTCCGCACACCGTCGCTATGCGGGCGAGGAGGGCGAGCTCCCAGACCGTGTGCAGCCGGTGGTTGATGCCGTGGCCGAGCGCGAGCGACGCGCGTGCGTGCTTCTCCGCATCGTCCACCCGCCCCAGGACGAGCGACTGCTCGGCGACCCGCTCGAGCATGTTCATCTCCCACCAGACGAAGCCGATCTCGTGCGCGATGCCCGCGCTCTCGCGGGCGAGCGCGAGCGCACCGTCCGCGTTTCCTTCGTGATTTTCGACGTCGGCCAGGCCACCCAGCGCCTGTGCCTCGAGCAGCCTGCTGCGGAGCTCTCGCGCCCGCGCGAGAGTTCGCTCGAACGCAGCGCGCGCCTGCTCCCAGTCGCCGAGCTGACTCGCGCTCGCCCCGAGCCGGTGCTCCATCACGGCGACACCCCACTCGTCGCCGGCACGCTCGTAGAGCTCGAGGCTCTCGGCGTAGTGCTGCGCCCCGAGCACGCGGTCGCCCCCGATAATGGTCACGCTGCCCAGACCGCGTGTGCCGCAGGCCTGCACGTCGAGGGGAGCATCGGCAGCCCGCTCCAGCAGCGCCTCCAGGCGACGCCCTCCCTCGAGCGGGCTCTGCGTGACCCAGAAGTTCTCGAGCGCACCGGCAAGTCGCAGGCCGAGCTCGGGGTCCCCGGCGAGCGTCCAGTCGAGGGCGGCGCGGAAGTTGTCCCGCTCGGGGAGCGCGAGGTCGTAGCGCTGGGGATGCCCGTTTGACATCGACTCCACGGCGAGCCCGAGCTGCCCGGCGAGTTCCAGGTAGTACCCCGCGTGCCGGCGCCGCACCTCTCCGGCCTCGCCAGAGGCCTGCAGCTGCTCGAGCGCGAGCTCGCGGATCGTCTCGAGCATCCAGAAGCGCCCGTCGTCGTGCCGCCGGACGAGGCTCTTGTCGACGAGCGCGACGAGCGTCTCCGCATCCGCCTCGCACACCTGCTCGGCTGCCTCGAGCGTGCATCCGCCCCGGAACGCAGCCAGGCGCGCGAAGAGGCTCCGCTCCGCCTGCTCGAGCAGGTCGTACGACCACTCGATCGTTGCGCGGAGCGTCTGCTGCCGCGGATCCGCGTCACGGCCCGCCTTCAGGAAGTCGAGGCGGCGCGACAACCGCTCAAGGAGCTCATCGGGCGTGAAGAAACGTGCACGCGCGGCCGCCAGCTCGATCGCGAGCGGAAGGTTGTCGAGCCGTGCGCAGAGCTCGGGAATCCGCGCGCAACCGGAGAACGCGGGCTGCGCTGCTCGTGCGCGGCTCAGAAAGAGCTCGACCGCCTCCGGGTCGGCGAGCGGCGGCACGGGGTATGCCTGCTCCGCCGCGATCTGGAGCGGCTCCCGGCTCGTCACCAACAGGTCGAGCCGGGGGCACGCGCGCAGGAGCTCCGCCAGGCCGGCCGCGGCCGCGACGAGATGCTCGAAATTGTCGAGCAGGATCAGCAGCCTGCGGTCACCGATCTGCTCGGCGAGCGAGCCTTCGCCGCCGAGCGCCTGTGCGGTGGAGTCGAGCACGAGCGCGGCATCCCGAAGCGGTGCCAGCGCGACCCAGAAGACCCCATCCGGGTAGTCCTCGCTCCGGTCGGCCGCTGCCTGCAACGCGAGTCGCGTCTTCCCCGTCCCTCCGGGGCCGGTCAACGTCAGCAGCCTGACGTCTTCTCGTGCGAGCAACTCGCTTACATCTCGTAGCTCGCGCTGGCGGTCGAGAAACGGTGTCGCCGGGACCGGCAGGTTCGTCCGGTACAGCGTCCTCAGTGGCGCGAACTCCGCGGCGCCCAGCTGGAAGAGCCGCTGCGGCGCACTCAGGTCCTTCAGCCGGTGCTCGCCCAGGTCGCTCAGCTCGCCCTCGATCAGATCACGCGTCGTCTGCGAGAGCAGAACCTGCCCGCCGTGCCCGGCGCCCATCACGCGAGCCGCCCGGTGCACGTCCATGCCGACATAGCCCTCATCGGTCACGATGGGCTCGCCGGTGTGGACGCCGATCCGCACCCGCACCGGCCCCTCCGCAAGCGCCTCCTGGGCCTTCGCTGCCGCGGTGACCGCGTCCG
>JACCTQ010000138.1 GCA_013812265.1 Actinomycetota bacterium | reverse complement strand
CTCCTCCTCCTCCTCCACCACCACCACCTCCGGCGGGCGAGCGAGTAACGAAGCTGGCGGCCTCGGTCGGGCCTGGCTTTTCGATCTCGCTCGAGAAGGGCGCCAGGGCCGCGAAGACGACGAAGAGCGGGACCTACGCGATCACGGTGCGGGATCGCTCCGCGATGCACAACTTCCATCTCGTGGGGCCGGGCGTGAACAAGCGCACGGCCGTCGGCTTCGTGGGCACGGTCAGCTGGAAGCTGCGACTCGAGAAGGGCATCTATCGCTTCTTGTGCGACCCGCACGCGCGGTCGATGAAGGGCTCGTTCCGAGTTCTCTGAGCTGCGACCGCGCGCGTCGACGAGCTCGGGTCGAGACCGCGAGGGCTAGCGGTTCCGGCGCGCCGGTCGTACGAGGCCGGCTTGCGGGCCGCCGGCTGCGTGGATGTCCGCCTGGCGGTCGAGCTCCGCGTTCAGCTCAGCCCCGAACAGGATCGCCCAGGCCGTGTAGTTCAGCCAAAGCAGAAGCACGATGGCACCGGCGACCGCGCCGTACGTCTCGTTGTAGGACCCGGAAAAGCTGGTGTAGAGGGCAAAGAGCCCGGAGAGCACGAGCCAGAGCACGCCGCCAACCAGCGAGCCCGGCGACACCCACTTCCAGTTGCGCTGCGTGCGGTTGGGCGCAAGGTAATAGATGATCGCGAAGAAGAGCAAGATCGTGACGAACGCGAGCGGCCAGCGGAAGATCCCCCACACCAGGTCGAAGGCTCCTCCGAGCTTGGCCTTGTCTGCGATCGCCTCGCCGAGCGGCCCTCCGAAGACGATCAAGAGGAACATGCCGGCCGTTACGAACCCCGACAGCACAACGAGCACGATCGCGATGAGCCGCACCTTCCAGAAAGGGCGTGTCTCGAGCAAGTCGTAGGCTCGGTTGACCGCCTTGACGATCGCGTTCATCGCACCGCTCGCCGCCCAGATGGCCCCGAGGAGACCGAGCACGAAGGCGAGGCCCGAGCCTCCATCGCCGGCGCTGTCTTTGACGTGCTCGATGAGGTCCAGCACGTTGCCCGGGGCGATCGGCCCAAGGAACGTCTGTAGCTCGTCGTAGGCATCGATCAAGCCGAGGAACCCGATTAGCAAGATGACGGCCGGGAAGAACGCGAGCAGGGAGTTGTAGGCGACGGCCTGCGCCATGCCCATGCAGTCGTCGGCGAGGAACTCCTTTCCGGTCCGCTTGAAGACCTGGATCCATTCGCCGAGACCCAGCCGATGCGGCCCGCTCGGGACCTGGCCGGTCTCGGGACGACTCTCAGCCGCGGTCGACAATCGAGAAGCGGCCCACCTTCGCCCTGGTGTCGCCCTCACGGCTGCGCCGTGCGAGCAGGCGCATAGTCGCGCCGATGCCGCCCGCCAGCAAGAATCCCGCTCCAAGGGCCGCTGCCGCGGCGACAGGGAGGTTCGCTCTCAGCTTGGCGCCGACGTCGGTCGCGTCGCCGATGCCTTCGCGTAGCGAATCAACCGAGCTCGCGAGCTGCTCGCGAGCCGCCTCGATGTCGCGGCGAACATCCTCGGCTCGGCGCTCGTTACCGGCTGCCATGGCCCTTGAGCGCCGCCTGTGTGCGCTTTGCTTCCTCGATGGCCTGTTTCGGTACCGGAGGCACGCCCTTTCGGACCGACCGGAGCGCAACCATGCCGAGCACCGCGGCGACGAGAAGGAGGAACACCGTCACGACCAAGAGCGACAGCCAGGTCGGGAGAAACGTCGCCAGCGCCGCCGCGACGGTGGCGAACATGAAGCCCAACGCCATGAGTCCGAACACCGCTGCGCCGAGGCCCATACCGATGCCGAGACCCAGCGCGGCCGCCTTGCGCTTGAGCTCCAGGGCTGCCAGCTCCAGCTCCAGCCGGGCGAGAGCGCTCGCCTGCTCGGCAACCTGCTTTGCGGCCGACCCGATGCCGGCCCGCTCGCCGTTCATCATTCCACTCTCAGAGCTCATTGGAGAAAGGCGTCCTTCTCAGTCCCGGGGATGCGCATGACCTCTCCAGTCAATCAGCTTCGCGAGGACGATCCCGACCGCCAGTGCAGCGCCGACGATCAGGAAGGGACTCGGGCCCCGTCCGTTCACCGGCTCTGGGCGCCGGCCGAGCTGGGGACCGCTCGGGACAATCGTGTCAGCGCCGGGTGTCTGATCGGTCGGCGCCTCCCCGCGCGCCCGAGCTGCCATCAAGCTCGGCTTCAGCTTGCGCAGAAACGCCGCGTCTTCAGCCAGCGGCTCTGCCAGCTTCGCCTTGATACCCCCTTCCGCGGCCACCTTTTCCGCGAGTTCCTGCAGGCGAGCCGCGCCACGCTCGACGATCTGATCGGCGCGATTCACCGTTTGGCGGGCGGAGCCTCGCCCGTGGCGATGCGCCAGACGCGCGAGGCGACTCGACGGGCAGCCATGGTCGCTCCGGCGCCGAGCGCGCCGTAGAGGGCACTCCAAAGAAATTTACGCAGCATGGATGCTCGTTACCGCAGGGGGCGACATGACAAACATGCATGAATATTCTATTCTCATTCAGCGGCACCCATGCGCAAGGCCGAGCGACACCGACTGATCGAGAGCGTCATCGCTCGGAAACGCGCCGGAACCCAGCAGGAGCTCTTGCACGCATTGGCAGCCGCCGGTTGCACGGTCACCCAGGCGACCATCTCACGCGACATCCGCGAGCTGGGTCTCGAGAAGGTCAGAGATCCAGTAGGTCATCCGCGCTTCGTGCCTGGGCACCGTGCCAGCCGAGCCGATCCCGGCGAAGCCGTCCGTTCTATCCTGGCCCGTTTCGGGCACCGCGCCGTGGCCGCCCAGAACATCGTCGTTCTACACGCCGAGCTTGGCTCGGCTCCGGCGATCGGCCGAGCGCTCGACGAGCTCGAGCATTCCCTGATAGTCGGCACCCTTGCGGGTGACGACACATGCCTCGTCATCGCCCGAACGAGCTCCGATGCAGCCGCGCTCGCCGGCGAGCTCACAGACTTCTTTAGTTAGAACTCAGTCGGCCCGAAACTGCTCACTGGGGGGAGCGCCCTCGTACTCTTCGAGCTGCTCGAAGTCCTGCGAGCCGAGCTCGAGCGCCACCTCACCCTCGGTGATCGAGGCGACCTGCTCGGAGGGAACGTAACGCCGGCCCTTCAGCAGCCCGAGCGAGACGGAGAGGCCGTTGAAGATGTCTTTGCCGGTGTCACCGATCAGCTCGTCCACCCGACCGACCTCGGCCCCGTCAGCGGCAACGACTTTCCAACCGGGCTCGATAACCAACCAAGAAACGGGATCACTCATGAGCTGCCCCTTCTACCACGCCGGCACGCGCCACGAGAGGCGTGCTGTGCTAGGCCGTTCAACCATGCGGCACGCGATGCGAGCAGCCGGCGGAGCCGGGCTCGGCCCGGCGGGAGCCTCGACTGCGGCAATGGACGGCGAGCCAAGAAGAAGGGGGTCCACGGGGAAACATGGTTTAGCGGTTTCCACCATGCTGTCAGACGGATTTGCCGCCTACGTACCAGACGGGGCCTTGGGTGCCTAGAGGACGCGTGTCCGAGAGGGCTCGCAGGATGCGAATCTCGCCTGGAATCGAGTCGGCGTCCAGCCTCTCGAAGCAGCGCCGCACCATTCCGGCTGAGGCTCCGTAGCCGAACTCGCGTGCGCAGCGAAAGCGAAATGCCGGTCGGTCGTCGAACCGGGACGGGTTGAGGGGTGAGAGCAGCAACGCGGCCCGGTCGAGATAGTCGGTCGACGTAACCTGCACCTCGCCGTACAGGTCGCTCCAATCGGGCGGGAGCGTTGCGAGGGCAGCATCCCAGGCTTCTGCGAGCGTCGGTCGGCTGGCGGCGGGCGCCTCGCTCGGCTCCGTGGCTTCGAGGAGCTCCAGCCGGCCGTCGATCTGCTCGGCGTCGAGGCGCGCGAGCAGGCGCCGGACGCGCTCCGGCGACGTACCGGCTCCGCGGCGCGCGGAAAAGAAGCGGATCTCGCTCCCGCGACGCGCCGAATTTGCCGAGGCGAGCAGCGACAGCGCGCGCCCCGCGGAACGCTCATCCGAGAGGGACAGACGCAGCCGCGCGTCCTCCCAGCTCTCTGGCAGCTCGGCCTCGATCTGCCGCCATTGCTCGACGAGCCGCACGCTACGTGCCTAAGAACTCGTCTCGGGCCGCCACAGCGCTCTATTCCGAAAGGAGCTCAATCGCCGAGGAAAAGTCATGGTCGCAACCGCAGCGAGCATGTTACTGGCCGTAAACTGGCAGCCGTGGCGCAGGTCGAGCGAAAAGGAGCAGTTTCCGAGGAGCTTCTGCGCGAGTTCTACCGCGAGATGCTTCTCATCCGCCGCTTCGAGGAGAAGGTCGAGGAGCGCTTTCGAGCCGGCGAGCTACCCGGCTTCCTCCACGTTGCGATCGGCCAGGAGGCCGTTGCGGTCGGTGTCTGCCGGGCGCTCCAGGACGATGACGTGATCGCGTCCACCCACCGCGCTCACGGCCACACACTTGCCAAAGGGACACATCCGAACGAGCTCATGGCCGAGCTGTACGGCAAGGTCGAGGGGTGTTCCAAGGGCTACGGCGGCTCCATGCACCTGTACGACGTCGAGCGAGGCAATCTCGGCGCGAACGCCGTTGTCGGCGGGGGACTGCCGGGCATCGTGGGTGCCGCGCTCGCTTTCAAGTTCCGGGACGAGCCCAGGGTCGCCGTCGCCTTCTTCGGGGACGGCGCGACGAACATCGGCACGTTCCACGAGGCGCTCAACCTCGCTCAACTTTGGCTGGTTCCAGCCGTCTTCGTGTGCGAGAACAACGGCTGGGCCGAATCGACCCCCGCCCATCAGCAGCTACCGATCGACGATCTCAGCAAGCGGGCAGAGGCCTACGGCATGAAGGCGAGGCGGGTCGGCGGCCAGGATGTCGAAGAGGTGTTCGCGGCGGCTTCGGAGGCGCTGGAGCATGCGCGTGGCGGGGACGGGCCTGTCTTGCTCGTCTGCGACACGTTTCGGTTGACCGGGCACTACGTCGGCGATCCCCAGGTGTACCGCCCGCGGGACGAGCTGGCGAGACTACGTGAGACCGAGGATCCGATCGAGAAGCTAAGCGCCCGACTCGACCTGACCGACGAAGACGTGCAGGAGATCGAAGCCGAGGTGGTCGAGATCGTGGAGGGCTCGGTCGAGTTCGCAAAGGCGGGCACCGATCCTCAGCCCGAAGACGCCTTGAAAAATGTCTATGCCTAGCGATGCCTGAGCTCTCCTATCGCGAGGCTGTGCGCGACGCGCTTTCCCAGGCGATGCGCCAGGACGACGACGTCTTCATCCTGGGCGAGGACATTGCCGAGATGGGCGGCTCCATGGGCGTGACCCAGGGGATGCTCGACGAGTTCGGCCCCGAGCGGGTGCGCAACACGCCGATCTCCGAGATGGCGATCGTGGGAGCCGGCATCGGCGCGGCCATGCAGGGCATGCGACCTGTGGTCGAGGTCATGTACGAGGATTTCACCACACTCGCGATGGAGCAGATCGTCAACCAGGCGGCCAAGCACCGGTACATGTCCGGGGGGCAGTTGAAGGTACCGCTCACCATTCGAACGCAGGGCGGAGCCGGCTGGTCGCCCGGCGCGCAGCACGCCCAACAGCTGGAGGCCTGGTTCGTTCACGTGCCTGGTCTCAAGGTCGTCTTTGCCTCTACGCCGAGCGACGTGCGCGGTCTGCTCTGGTCGTCCATCTACGACGACAACCCCGTCATGTTCTTCGAGCACCGGACCCTCTACGGGATCAAGGAAGATGTTCCCGAGGAGCTGGAGCCGATTCCGCTCGGGCAGGCGCGGATCCATCGTGAGGGCGAAGACGTCACCGTCGTGGCGACCGGTCGCCTGGTTCACGAGGCGATTGCCGCGGCCGGCGAGGCGGAAGCGGAAGGTGTCTCGGTGGAGGTCGTCGACCCCCGAACCCTGCTGCCGCTCGACGAGGCGACGATCGTGGATTCGGTGAAGAAGACCAACCGCTGCGTCGTCGCCCACGAGGCGGTCACCCGAATGGGTTTCGGCGCCGAAGTGGCCGCCATTGTCCAGCATCAGGCTTTCGACTACCTGGACGCGCCGATCGAGCGCGTTGGCTCCAGGTTCGTTCCGATCCCCTTCGCCCCGGTGATGGAGGAGTGGGTCGTCCCGCACTCGAACGACGTCCTCGCAGCGATCCGCCAGACCGTCGGCAGGTCGGAGAGCTCGAACGGGGCCGGCCATGTCGAGTGACGTGAAGCTTCCCCGTCTCGGGCAGGGGATGGAGTCCGGGACGATCGTCAAGTGGCTGAAGAACGAGGGCGAGCCGGTCGAGAAAGGGGAACCGCTCTACGAGCTGGACACGGACAAGGTCACCCAGGAGGTGGAGGCGGAGGCTTCGGGTGTGCTCCTGAGGATCGCGATCCGAGAAGGCGAGGTCGAGGTCGGGCGTACCATCGCCGTGATCGGCGAGGCTGGTGAAGATGTTCCGTCCGATGCGGGCGACTCCGATGCGGGCGACTCCCAGGAAACCGAGGAGGCCGGACCAACCCCGCCCGCGACCGAGACTGCCGACGACGGCGCGGAGCAGAGCGCAGAGAAGCCGGCGGAGGCTCCGGCGCGCGAGGCCGAGCGGCGTCGCGGGCGCGAGGCCTCCACCGAAGGAGTCTCCGTGGAGCCCCCCGCCGAGCAACGTGCCGTCGTGGAGTCTGGAAACGGTGCCACGCAGGGCGGCGCACGCATCAAGGCCTCGCCGCTTGCGCGCCGAATCGCGCGGGAGCGAGGAATCGATCTGGCGAGCCTCGGCGGCACCGGCCCCGAGGGGCGGATCGTGGCCGAGGACGTCGAGCGAGCAGCGGCTGCACCCGCAGCTCGAGTGACGGCCACAGCTCCGAGCGCCGTTGAGATCCGGGAGCTGTCTTCGGTTCGGCGAACGATCGCGCGACGGCTGACGGAAGCATGGCAGGCGCCGGCCTTCCAGCTCACGATCTCGGTCGACATGTCGGCTGCCGGCGACCTCCTGGCAACGATCCGCGAGGTGGAGCCCGAAGTGAGGCCCACCATGACAGACATCCTGGCGCGCCTCAGCGCCGCGGCTCTCATGCGCCACCGGGACGTGAACGCGCAGTTCGCAGACGATGCAATCCACGTGTTCCCGACGGCCAACATCGGCATCGCCGTAGCTGCTCCGAACGGACTCGTCGTCCCCGTGTTGCCGGAATGCGAGCGCAAGACCGTGGCGGAGATCGCGGCCGCCCGCGCGGACGTGGTCGAGCGCGCCCGCGCCGGAAAGCTCCAGCACGCGGACTTCGAGGACGGGACCTTCACCATCTCGAACCTCGGGATGTACGGCGTCGAGCAGTTCATTGCCGTTCTCAATCCACCTCAGGCGGCCATCCTCGCGGTTGGTGCGATCGAGGACCGTGTCGTGGTGAAAGACGGAGAGATCGTCGCCCGGCCGACCATGACTCTGACGCTGACGTGCGATCACCGGGCCGTCGACGGCGCGTCAGGTGCAGATTTCTTGCGCACGCTCGGCCGTTTCGTCGAGAGCCCCGGCCTGGCGCTTTAGGGCGCAGGGGCCTGTCCCGAAAGTGGCCGCGGTGGATGACACGCGAAAAATCCCGCCAGGCAAGGACGCAGGGCGTGCATGGGGCGAACGCCTTGCATATTCGTGCGACCGAGGACGCCGCCTGGCGGGATTTGGCGCCTGTCAGGCGCCCTGGCCGACTCTCTGGACAGGCCCCTAAGCTCGTGCCCACGGTCTGGTACCGCGTCCGCGACCTCGATGCCGGCCGGGCGTTCTACGTCGGCAAGCTCGGGTTCGTGGAGACGCAGGTCGACGTAGATGAGCGCTGGATCGAGCTCGAGCGCGATGCCATGGCAATCGGCCTCGCAGAGGGGGAGCCCGAGGAAGCCGGCGTCGCTACGGTCGACGTCGTGGACATCAAGTCGGAAGCGGAGCGGCTCCGGCAAGCGGGTGTCGACGTCGGTGTCGTACTCGAGCTTCACGACGAGATCCGCCTGCTCGACGTCTTCGACCCCGATGGAAACCGCGTCCAACTCGCCCAGAGCCTTTCCGGCGGCTGAGATCG
>JACCTQ010000125.1 GCA_013812265.1 Actinomycetota bacterium | reverse complement strand
ACGAGTCGCTGGTAGGGCGGATCGGGCAGAACGGTGACGCCGAAGCTGATCAATTGAGCCTCCCGGGGTGGCTGCGCTGGAAGGGAAGTACGCATCTTTCCTTGAATGGAGGCGCATGGCAATCCCCGGGTATCTCTTGTTCGCCTTCGCGGCCGGAGCGATGCTTCCGATCCAGTTCGGGATCAACGCGCAACTGGCCGAGTGGGTCGAGAGCCCCGTGCGGGCGTCGCTGATCTCATTCGTCGTCGGCACCCTGGCGCTGCTGGCGGCCACGCTCGTGGCTGCTCGCCAGCTTCCGGCGTCGTCGCAGCTCGCCGGAGCGCCGTGGTGGGTGTGGCTTGGAGGCCTCTTCGGAGCGTTCTACGTGCTCGGGAGCGTCGTGACGGCCCCGAAGCTCAGCGCTGTCACGCTCGTTGCGCTCATCCTCGCGGGACAGGCGGTGTGTCGTCACTCGTCGTGGACCACTTCGGGTGGGTGGGCTTCGAGCAGCACCCGGTGACAGCCGGGCGGGTCGCTGGGATCTGCCTACTCGCGGCCGGTGTCGCCCTCGTGCGCTTCTCCTAGGGCCGGCTCTCGAGCAAAGTCTTCATCGCTCCGAAGTCGTTCTCCAGCTGGCGCTTGGCCTGCATCGCGACGAGCGGCGCGGCCACTTTGAAGAACCCGCCGGGATCTCCCTCGATTGAAACTTCGATCGTGGTTCCGCCATTCGAGGCGAGCAGCGCATGCCGGACCTCGAACGGAACGGGGCCCTCCACGACCCTGAGACCGAAACGCTCGGGCGGCTCGTAGTCAGTGACCTCGAGCCCGGACTCGAGCCGCCGACCGAGGAACTTGCGGACCTCTGTGAACATCGTGCCGGTGCCGACGGGGCTCGGTGTGTTTGCGGGCCTCGAGGACGCTCGACTGCCATTCGGGCAGGCTCTCGACATCGGTGAGGTACGCAAAGACGTCCTCTCGCCTGCGCTCGATCACGAGGGTGTGGTCGGCCCTGACTTTCATGCAGGTTCCTCCTTTTGTCGGATCCAATCGATCGTCTTGCTCGCTAGACGGTCGAGCGCCTGGACGGCGAGCTCCAGGTGCTCGGGCTTCGTGTCCTCGAGCCGGGTGTGCGAGAGGCCCTTTAGGCTCTGCACGAAGAGCATCACCGTCGGGACGCCCGCTCCCGCGACCTCGGCGGCGTCGTGCAGCGGTCCGCTCGGGAGGCGATGCGACGAGCCGGCGACCTCTTCAACAGCAGCGTCGGCCAGGCCCACCAACTCCTCGTGGAAGAGGATCGGCTCGATGTTCCAGATTCGCTCCCAGGCGACTTCCAGGCGCTCGTCCGCGGCGAAGCGCTCGGTCGCTTGCTGCGCGTCCGCGAGCATCGACGCGAGCGTGTCCGCGTCGAGATGACGCTGGTCGAGAAGCTGCTCGGCGGTCTCTACGACGGACGTCACAATCCCGGGCTTCGTCACGAGGCCGCCGGATGTACAAACAGCGCCGCCTCCGGCCCGTCTCGCGACGTTCCGGAGCTCGAGAGCGAGCTTGGCCGCCCCTGCGAGCGCGTCCCGGCGCTTGTCCATCGGCGTGGAACCTGCGTGAGCGGCCTGGCCCTTCCACGTGATTCGATGCCGCTCGACTCCGAATGTGCCGAGGACGACGCCGAGGGGCAGGTTCATCGTCTCGAGCACGGGCCCTTGCTCGATGTGGAGCTCGAGATAGGCGCCCGCGTTTTCCAGCTGCCTCCGGGCGTCGATTGCGCGGTCGAGGTCGACGCCGTGCGCCGACAGCGCGTCGGGGAGCGAGACCCCGTCCGCGTCGGTCAGTCTGCGGAGCTCGTCCTGATCGGTCATCGAGCCGGCCGCGGCGCTAGAGCCGAAGAGCGAGCGGCCGAACCGTGCGCCCTCCTCGTCCGCCCAGTCGACCAATCGGATAGTGACGGGCGGCTCGTCGGCCTCGGCGATCCGGCGGAGCACCTCCAGGCCTGCGAGCACGTTGAGGCAGCCGTCCAGCCAGCCGCCGTTCGGCACCGAGTCGATATGCCCGCCGATCAGCAAAGCGCGGTCGGATCGACCGGGGAGCG
>JACCTQ010000115.1 GCA_013812265.1 Actinomycetota bacterium | reverse complement strand
AGCTCATCATGCTCGACTTGGGTTGCCGTTCGGCGGGCCTACGTAACGGGCGACCGGGCCGCAGCAGAGCTCCCCGCGCGCTCGAGCCAGCGCCTTGCGCCCAGACGCTCGAAGACTTCGACGGCCTCACGCACGGCAGGTTCGGCCTCCTCACGACGATCGTGCGCCGTGAGCCACTCGCCGTGCTCGAGCAACGTGACGGCGAGCCAGAACGGCAGCGCGAGCTCTCGAAAGCTCGCCGCGGCCGTCCGAAACCCCTGGTCAGCGAGATCGTCATCGCCCTCCAAGGCCGCAAGGCGTGTCCGGAAGCGCCCGACGTGCGCGCGCAAGAGCAAGCTTCTGCCAGCGCTCAGCAGTGCTTCGCATTCGAGCAGCAAATCTCCCACCTTCGCACCGTCGCCAAGCGCGAAGGCGGCCTCTGCACCCTCCACCAAGGAATCGGCGACAGCGGACGTGTTTCCGGTCTGCAATGCCAGGCGTAGCGATTCTGCTGCCAGGTCGAGGGCCTCGATGTAGCGTTCGCCCGCACGTGCAATAGCGGCCTGCGCGAACGCCAGTGCTCCGCTCGCCTGGAGGTCGCCTGAAGCCTCTGCACTCTCGATCGTATCCGCCAGGCCCTTCGCCAGCGTCGGATCGTCTCGGTCGTGCCCCATGCGCGTCAGCAGCCCCACGATGTTCAGCCATTCCGCGACGTTCGGCGAACGGGTTGCCTCGGGAATCTCCGCCGCGTATGCAAGCGCTTCGTCCCACTCGCCCAGGAGGTAAAGAGTCTCGGCCAGCCCGAGCAGGGCTCGCCCTTCCCAGGTTCGATCGCCCCGTTTCCGGGCGAGCACGAGGGCACCCTCGAGATGGCTTCGCAGCTCGTCGAAACGATCGTGTAGAGCGGCGAGGAACGCGAGGTTGTAGTGGGCGCGGATGGCGGCCGACGGAAGGTCGTACTCGAGTCCGATCTCGAGTGCCTGTCGCAGCAAGGCCTGACTCTCGTGCGGACGGCGCTTGAGGATGAGTCCCTTCGTGATCAGCGCCTCGGCGACGACGTCCGGCAGGCGCAGTGACTCCGCAGTCTCGAGCGCCTGTTCGATGCGTTCCATGGCGAGGTCGGTCCTTCCCTCGAACATGCGCAGGCGGCCAAGCTGTGCCGCGAGCGTTGCGAGATCTGCGTCCGGCTCATCCTCAGAGAGAAATGCGAGTGCCCCTTCCATGCGCGCGATCGCCTCTTCGATGCGGCCGCGAGACCAGATCACCTCGCCGAGTTGAGCAGAGACCCGGGCGGAGTCGTGGCTCTGGCCGGCGCCTTCGAACAGGGCGGCGGCCTCCTCGAAAAGGCTCTCAGCCTCTTCGAAACGTCCGCGAGCACTCGCGAGCTGCCCGGCCCGCTCGAGCAGCCGGGCCCGGGCCAGCGGCTCGTCAGCGAGGCCAGCTGCCTGCTGGAAGGCTCGCTGGGCTTCCTCGGTGGCAGCCAGCGAGGCGGCGCGCTCCCCCGCAGTGGCGAGACGCGCGCAGGCTCGTGCTTTGATCTCGGGCGCGTCCGCGGCGTCCGGGTCTGCTCGGTACGCGTCGAGATAATGAGCGGCGATCACCTCGGCGATCTCGTCCTCGTCGAGACCCGCGCCCGTCTCCAGGAACATCGCGGCCGCGAGATGCCGGCTCTTGCGCTCCTTTCGCGACAGCGTCTCGTAGGCCACCTTCTGGACAAGGGCCTGCAGGAAGCCGTACTGACCTCGCTCGGGCGAGCGCACGTCCGTCTGTAGCGTAAGGATCTCCTTGCGCAGGAGCGAGGCGAGCACAGGGTCCAGGGCCGCCTCGTCACGTCCGCTGAGCGTGGCGAGACCGTGCTTCGTGAAGGTCTTGCCGAGAACAGAGGCGTCCTCGAGGAGGCGGCGCTCCTCTCTCGACACGCCGTCCAGGCGCGCGGCGATGAGGGCGTGCAGTGTCTCCGGCACCTCCAGGGCTGCGATCTCGCCGGTGGGGCGGTATTCGTTTCCGTCCTGCTCGAGCAGGTTCCGATCGAGCAGCATGCGCACGGTCTCGACGGCGTAGAGAGGAATCCCGTCCGCACGACGGCGAATCCGTTCCCGTAGCTCGTCGGGAAGGCCCGGTGCCAGACCGCAGAGAAGTTTCTCCATGGCCTCGTCCGAAAGCGGCTCGAGGAAGAGAGACGTGAAGCTCCGCTTGCCCGCCGCCCAGGCCGGATGCCGCTCGGCGAGCTCGGGACGCGCGAGGCTGACGACGTAGATGGGGTGGCTGCGCGACCAGTCGAGCAGGTACTCGATGAAGGCGACGAGTGCAGAGTCGGCCCAGTGCAGGTCCTCGAACACCATGATCAGCGGCCCGCGCTCGGCCATGCGCTCGAAGAAGAGCCGCCAGGCCGAGAAGAGGTCCTCGCGGTCCGGAGCAACGCGCGCGGCGAGACCGAGGAGATGCTGAAGACGCGGCTCGACCCAGGCTCGCTCCTCCGGGTCCTCGAGCTGGAGCTCGATCGCCTCTTGCAGCTTCACGCGCGCCGACTCAGGCTCCTCCTCCTCGCTGATACGAGCCCGCATGCGCACCATCTCGGCCAGCGCCCAGTAGGCAACCGCTTCTCCGTAAGCCAGCGAGCGACCGCGGTGCCACCAGACATCGTCGGCGAGGCCGTCGATGTACTTCTCGAACTCCCATGCCAATCGTGACTTGCCGATCCCCGCGACCCCGACAACGGATACCAGCCGCGCCCGCTGCTCGTCGGCCGTCGCGTGGAAAAGATCCTTGAGCAGGCGGAACTCGCCGTCGCGGCCGACGAAAGGTGCCTCCAGGCCGCCCGAGCGTCCCTCGCCGCGACGACCCGCAGTGACGCGGAGAGCACGCCACACGGCGAAAGGCTGCGCCTTGCCCTTGAGCTCGTGCTCCCCGGCCTGCTCGTAGGCGATCGCGGCTTCGGTCGCGCGTCGAGTGCTCTCGCCGACGAGCACTGCGCCGGGCTCCGCGATCGACTGTATTCGCGAGGCGGTGTTGACGATGTCCCCTGCGACCATGCCCTGCCCCTGGGCGCCGAGCGTGACGGCGGCCTCCCCCGTCAGGACCGCGGCACGCAGCCGCAACTCAGGCGCACCGACCTCGGTTCCGAGCGCCGAGACGGCGGCGACGAGATCGAGGGCGGTGCGAACGGCGCGTTCGGCGTCGTCCTCCTGCGCAACCGGCGTCCCCCAGACCGCCATCACCGCGTCGCCGATGAACTTCTCGACCGTGCCGCCGTAGCGCTCGACCACCTTGCGGGCCGAGTCGAAGTAGCGGGTGAGCAGCTCACGCGTCTCCTCGGCGTCGCGGTGCTCGGAGGCCGCCGTGAAACCCACCAGATCAGCGAAGAGAACCGAGACGAGTCGGCGCTGTGCGGAGGGAGCGGGGAGCGCATCTTCACGCCCTGGTGGCGACGTCGAGGTCGCTGCCCGCGCAAGGGAATTTCCGCAGTCGTTGCAGAACTGCTGACTTGGATCGTTCGCCGCTCCGCAAGCGGCGCATGCAGCCGCGAGCGACGAGCCGCACTCCCCGCAGAACTTCGCCGTCTCTCGGTTTTCGGCGCTGCAACTCGGACAGACCATGCGCTTCCTCCACGCTCGGACGAAGAAACCAGATTCTCGCATGCGATGGCGATCGGCAAGCTGCAGGACTTATCCGGCGCCGCGCCCTCGGCGAACCGGTGCCCCGCCACGCATGCGAGCTGCCCTTGACCGTCTGTCGCTCGGATCGGGCACGCGGCGAATCAGCCCACGGCCTTCGAGGGCGCGCAGGCGCTTCGTCATCCCGCCACTCGTGACCATCATCGCCTTGCTGAGGTTCGTCGGGGTCAGTCGGTACGGCCGGCCGGCCCGGCGCAGAGCGGCCAGGACGTCGAACTCGCCCCCGTTCACGCCATGGGCGGCGAAGATCTGCTCGAGCTCGGCCTGCAACAGCTGCGCCAGACGAGAGATGCGCCCGACGACGCCCATCGGCGAACGGTCAAGCTCCGGCGCCTCACTCCGCCACTGCTCGAGCACGTGCTGGACGTGGTCTCTCCGCCGCATCCAACCCAACCTACTCTCCGATTGCGAGCAGTAGAAGGATGCGTAGCCGAGGGCGAGCCACTCTGTGAAACAGAAGCCCGACTTGGTGCATATGTGTGTGTGAAGCCGATGAAGACGGATGCACAGTTGATTGAAGAGGCACGGCGGGATAGCGACGCGTTCGGCGAGCTCTATCGCCGGCACGCGCAGGCGATCGCCTCGTGGTTCCAGGCTCGAACACCAGCCCGAATGGCCGGCGAGCTGGCGGCAGAGACGTTCGCGCAAGCGGCGCTCTCTTTGAAGCGGTTTCGCGACGAGGCCGAGGGATCGGCCGCGCCATGGTTGTATGGGATCGCGCGCAACATCCTGCGGCGAAGCCTCGAACGTGAACGCCTGGAGGAGGACGCACGCCGCCGGCTCGGGATGCCGATCCGCTCCTACGAGAGCGATCTGGAAGCCGTCGACGAGCGAGTCGATTCCGAGCGGCTCGGCCCGGCGCTGCACGCTGCTCTGGCCAAGCTGCCGCGCGGCCAGAGAGACGCGCTCGAGCTGCGGATCGTGCGGGCGTTGTCGTACGACGCGGCCGCGGAATCGCTCGGCTGCTCGCCGCTCGCGGCGCGCATTCGCGTGACTCGCGCACTCAGCTCACTTTCCCGACTCCTGAAAGGAGGACACCATGATCGATCTCGACGCGCTCGGCAACGACCTCAACCTCGCGTACAGCCGCCGCGCCAAGGGTCAGAAGCGCCGGCGGAGAAGCATCAGAGTCGGCGGCCTCGCCCTCATCCTCGCGGGTGCCGCTTCGGCGGTCGCGATCGCCAGCGACGTCGGACCCGACCTCCAGCTCGATCCGACGAAGTGGGCGATTCTCGGCGGTGGATCCGTTGACAACGGGCGTGGCTCGTACGTTCACGCCAAAAACCTTCAGGATGACTCGAGCTCCACGTTCATGCTCGAGCACGACGCGGGGCTCGATCCATACCAGGCGTTCTTGCTCCACGTGAGAACGCGGGCGGCGGCCGATGCGACCTCGCCGAGCCCCGTGCGGGCGGAGCGCGGAGACGTGTGCACCGCCACCGAGCTCACACGCGCGGAAACGGTCGCGCTGCAGACGCTCCACGACTCTTTTCCCGCCGCGGCTACGCCCCGCGCTACGAAGAACGTCGTGGACGCTGCGGTGGTCGCCGCTTTCGCTGGCGCTCCGTGTCGCGGCCTCGAGTACGCCGGCGAGCGCGCCCGGTTCGTGTACGCAGGCGTGGAGCCCCGCTCGTTCTTGATGCCGGGGGCGCGCTAAGAATCTCGAAGGTCGCTACCCTCGGGCGGTGCCGCGACGCGAGGACATCCGCAACGTCGCCATCGTCGCCCACGTCGACCACGGCAAGACGACGCTCGTGGACGCCATGCTCTGGCAGTCCGGATCCTTTCGCGAGAACCAGGACGTGGCCGAGCGCGTGCTCGACTCGATGGATCTCGAGCGCGAGAAAGGCATCACCATCCTGGCCAAGAACACGGCCGTACGCCACGGCGGCCTCAAGATCAACATCGTCGACACGCCCGGGCACGCCGACTTCGGTGGGGAGGTCGAGCGCGGCCTGACGATGGTCGACGGCGTGCTGCTGCTCGTGGACGCAAGCGAGGGGCCGCTGCCGCAGACCCGCTTCGTGCTGCGCAAGGCGCTCGAGGAGCGGCTGCCGGTGATCCTCGTGGTCAACAAGGTCGACCGGCCGGACGCCCGGATCCAGGAGGTCGTGAACGAGGTCTACGAGCTCTTCCTCGACCTCGACGCCGACGAAGGCCAGATCGAGTTTCCGATCGTCTACTGCAACGCGAGGTCGGGGCGGGCCGGGCTCGCCGCGGACGAGCTGATGCCGGACCTGGAGCCGCTCTTCGAGATGCTGGTGGAGCACATCCCGGCACCGTCGTACGAGGAGGGGCACCCGCTGCAGGCGCACGTAACGAACCTCGACGCCTCGCCGTACGTCGGCCGTCTGGCGCTCTGCCGCGTTCGCCAGGGAAGTATCCGCAAGGGCCAGCAGGTCGCCTGGTGCCGCGCCGACGGCAGCGTCGAGCGCCTGAAGGTGACCGGCCTCTACGTGACCGAGGCGCTGGACCGGGTCGACGCGGAGGAGGCCGGCCCCGGCGAGCTGATCGCCGTCGCCGGCATGCCGGAGGTGACGATCGGCGAGACGCTCGCGGATCCCGACGACCCGCGTCCGCTGCCCGTGATCGGCGTTGACGAGCCGAGCCTCGCGATGACGATCGGCATCAACACCTCGCCGCTGTCCGGCCAGGACGGCGACCAGCTGACCGCGAGCATGATCAAGGCGCGGCTCGACCAGGAGCTCGTAGGCAACGTCTCGTTGCGCTTGCTGCCGACCGAGCGGCCGGACGCGTGGGAGGTGCAGGGACGCGGCGAGCTTCAGCTGGCCGTGCTCGTCGAGCTGATGCGCCGTGAGGGCTTCGAGCTCACGGTCGGCAAGCCGCAGGTGGTCACGCAAGAGATCGACGGCAAGGTGCACGAACCGGTCGAGCGGCTCGCAATCGACGTGCCCGAGGACTACGTCGGCGTGATCACGCAACTGCTGGCGCTGCGGAAGGGCCGGCTCGAGCACATGGTGAACCACGGGACCGGCTGGGTGCGCATGGACTATCTCGCGCCGGCTCGCGGCCTGATCGGCTTCCGCACCGAGTTCGTGACCGAGACGCGCGGCACCGGCATCCTCCACCACGTTTTCGATGGCTACGAGCCCTGGCATGGGGAGCTCCGCACGCGGCCGACCGGCTCGCTGATCGCCGACCGGCGCGGCTTCGCGACAGCCTTCGCGCTGCTGAACCTGCAGGAGCGCGGCCAGCTGTTCGTCGCGCCGGGCGCGGAGGTCTACGAGGGCATGATCGTCGGGGAGAACGCGCGAGCCGAGGATCTGGACGTCAACGCAACGAAGGAGAAGAAGCTGACGAACATCCGCTCCTCGAGCGCCGAGGAGCTCGTCCGCCTGATCCCGCCGCGCCCCCTGTCGCTGGAGCAGGCGCTCGAGCTGATCCGCGACGACGAGTGCGTCGAGGTGACGCCGAGCCACGTCCGCTTACGCAAGGTCGAGCTCTCGGGCCAGAAGCGCCAGACCGCCGGCTCGCGCAAGGCCCGCGGCCTGGCGAGCGTCTAAACTGGCGCTCCGTGGGGCAGGCGGCGAGCCGGTGGCCCTGTGGCGGACGATCGTCTCGCATGGAGTCGCGGCGCTACCCCCCTCCCGGATCGACGAGGAGCGGCGCGTATTGCACACGACGCTCACCGTTCCGAACGGGCGGCCGCGGAGAGTTTCGATCGAGAACGGACGGCCAGGGCACGCGCGTGTCGAGGTGTTCGGCCCGGCGCCGTCGGCAGGCGCCCGGCAAGCGATCAGCGACAGCGTCCGCCGCGTGCTCAACCTGGACGAGAACCTCTCGGCGTTCTACGAGCTGGTCGCTTCTGGATTCCTGGACGCGGCCGACGTACGCTCGGCTGGTGGGAAAGAAGAAGGTCGGCGACGCCACGATCAAGCGGCGGTTCGGGCGTTACGGGCGCTTCGCCGGGCTCGCCTTCTGGCTCTTCTTGACGCGTGACTGGGTGACGGAGGCGTGTGCTGCCGGCCCGGAAACAGCGCCGTCGCCATCGATCTCTGCGGCCCGGTAGACGACCCGGCCGCCGACGAGCGTCAGGCGCACGCGGCTTTCGGAATCGAGAACCACGAGGTCGGCCGCGCATCCACTCTCCACCCGTCCGAGAAGCCCGTCGACGCCGAGGAGCCGAGCCGGTGTCAGCGACGCCGTCTCGACCGCCTCACGCAGACCGAGCGAGGGAAGGCTCGCCACGCGCCTGACGAGCTCGTCCATGGTCGCGACCGTGCCGGCCAGCGTGCCGTCGGTCCGCGCCACCGCACGCCCGTCGCTTTCCACATCCATGCCGGCCAGCAGATAGCGGCCGGCGGGCAGCCCGGCCGCGCTCGTCTGATCGGTGGTCAGGGCGGTGCGCGCCGCCCCCGCGGCGAGCAGGGCGATCTCGACTGTCGTGCGATGGAGATGAACGCCGTCTGCAACCAGCCCGACCGTCACCCTCGGATCGGCGAGGAGCGCCGCGGCCAGGCCGGGCTCCCGGTGGTGCCAGCGCGCCATCGCGTTGAAGAGGTGGGTTCCGAAGCGGACCCCGGCGTCTACCGCGGCGTACGCCTGCTCGGCAGAGGCGCCCGAGTGGCCGGCCGCGACGACGATCCCGGCCTCGGCGAGCGTTTCGATCGCGCGAAGCGCCCCGGGAAGCTCCGGAGCCACCGTGACGAGTCGTGGCCGCGCCGCGACGACGTCGCGCACCGCTCGCGCATCCGGCGTACGCAGATGAGCTTGCTCGTGAGCCCCGCGGAAGGCGGGCGAAAGAAAGGGGCCCTCGAAATGAGCGCCGAGCACGCGCGCTCCGGCAACCTCGGTGGCGGCCACAGCGCGGCCGAAGCGGCCGAGCTCGGCGAGTGGCCGCGAGATGACCGTCGGTAGGAAGCCGGTCACGCCCGTCGCGGGGAGGAGCGCCGAGATTGCGTTGATCGCCTCGCCGCCCCCGGCCGCGTCGTGCCCCTTGAAGCCGTTCACCTGCAGGTCGATGAGCCCCGGAGCGATGACGTCACCGTTGGCGGAGAGGTCCACTGCGTGCGGAACCTCTTCCCGGCCGGGACGGACCCACGCGATCCGGTCGCCCCGGATGAGGACGGATGCTTCGGCCAGCTCGTCTGCGGGCGTCAGGACGCGGCCGCGGAGGATGATGGCGTCGCGACCATCGGCGCTTTCAGGCTCATTCCGTATAAAGTCATTCACAGGCAGCAGGCATCGTACTTCGCCTGAGACCGGGGCGGAAGCCCGGGTCCCGGACTGCCGCCTATGTCTCGCCGGGCGTACCCTCGACAGGGCTCAGCCCGCGGCCGGGCTGACGGCTCGCGGACAGCCGGAGCGCGAGCGTGTAGCGGTCGCCCCGGATCACCGACTCCACGAGCTCGATCCGCCGCCCTGCTCCGTCCGAGGTGACGCGCTCGACGCGAAAGGCAGGGCTTCCGGGCGGGACGTCGAGCAGCTCGGCCTCCTCCTCGTCGACGGTGCTGGCGCGATAGGTCTCGGAGGCGTTTGCCGGCTTCACCTCGTACACGCGCTCGAGGACTCCGTAGAGCGACTCCCGGGCGAAGTCGTAGCGCTCGAGGCCCGGAAAGAACAGGCTCGGCAGA
Organism: Actinomycetota bacterium; assembly: GCA_013812265.1. Taxonomy (GTDB): domain Bacteria; phylum Actinomycetota; class Thermoleophilia; order Gaiellales; family Gaiellaceae; genus JACCTQ01. Next base: position 2,434 of record JACCTQ010000115.1, on the reverse strand, counting down.
TGCGCCGTCTGCAGCGCCACGGGTGCCTCGTCCGCGAAGCGTACGCGCTTTACCACAGTGGTCGGGCCTCCTTGGGCTAGGCCGAGCTTCGTGGCGACTGCGACCGACGCCGGCACGAAGCTGACGGACACGATCCGCGCCGAGGAGCGCCAGCCGCGCCGCTCCATGTCCTGGGTGAACGAGGTGAGCTGCGGGGGGCCTAGGACGAGCGTATGGTCTCCGGATGCGAAGGTGCCCTTGCCCTGGATCCGGATGACCAGCCCTTCCGCGGCGAGCATTCCGACCGCGCGGCGCATGGTGATGCTGGAGACGCCGAACTCGCGGCAGAGGTCGGTCTCGGAGGGGAGCCGGTCCCCCTGCTTCCAGACCTTGTCGGCGAGTCGCCCTCGCAGTACGTCTGCCGTCTGCGCGTACAGCGGGCCCGACGTCCGTTGCATCTCCTTGCCCTCTCTGGTAGAAGCGCCCTGACTGCCGCTCAGTATAAAGAGCGACGTTCTTCTATAAGCTTACGACCCTCCACGAAAGGGGAAGTCATGGCAAGGACGAGGCCCTCCAGGAAGAGGATTGCGGGGGTAGCGCTCGCGCTCGGCGCCGGGGTCGTGGCCGTCGGTCTCGGCGGATCAGCCGCCGCGAAGGGGGAGCGCGCCGCGGCCACCACAACCTTTACGACCGTCTATGCGTTCCACGCGATCTCGCCCGGCGCTCCGAGGAATCCGTTCAACCCGCTGGGCAACGCATTCACCAGCTTCGACCAGATGGTGCTTGGCTGGTCGAAGAACGACCCCAAGGCGCCCAACACGGGGTTCGTCCCCGGGATCGCCCAGCGCTGGAAGTTGAGCCGGGGCGGAAGGCGGGTCACGCTCTGGATCCAGCCGAACGCGCGGTGGTCGGACGGCTCGCACGTCACGGCCCAGGACGTCCGGACATCGATCGCGCTGAACTACATCCGCCTGGGCAGCGCCACGTCCCTGACCCCGACCTTCAACGTCGGATCGATCAGGCTCCTCGGGCGCAAGTCGCTGCAGATCGACCAGGTGCCGGGCACCAACTACAAGCTGTACCTGCGCACCCTGCTGCTCTTCTTCGTCGTTCCGGACTCGCAGTACCGCGAGCTGTTGCCCGCGAACGTGTGGCAGCTGATCTCGACCGCGCAGTACAGCGGCGAGGACAAGGCCAGGCTCGACGCCGCCGCAGACGCGCTGGCGAGGCTCGCGCAGATCAGCAGGCAGACGGCCGCGTTCGAGCCGGAGAAGTACGTCGCGGCAGGGCCGTTCGTGCTCCAGCGCGTCAACGCCGGCGAAGCGGTGCTGGTGAAGAACCGCTACTACTACGCCGCCGCCAAGATCGCCCCGCGCCAGGTCGTCCTGCGCAACTACACGGGGAACCAGCAGATCTGGAACTACCTCATCTCCGGGCAGCTGGACTACGCCCCCTTCACGGCGATGCCGACGAACATCTACAAGCGGATCCTGCAGACGAAGGGCAACCGCTCCGTCTTCTCGACCAACTACGTCGCTGCCGCTCTGGCGTTCAACCAGAGCTATGCCCCGTACGGCATGAAGGCGGCGCGCCAGGCGCTTGCCCACGTCATCGACCGCGGGGCCGTACGGCGCGTTGGCCAGCCCGTCAGCGGCACCGTTGCTCGCTGGACGGACGGAATGGTCGAGAAGATGGCGATGGACTGGTTGTCGCCGGCCGACCGCAAGCGGCTCAACCCGTACAGCTACAACGTGCGCAAGGCGACGTCGCTGCTGCAGAAGGCGGGCTTCAGTAAGGTGGACGGAACGTGGCGCCTGCCCAACGGCGAGCGCTGGGAGATCAAGCTCCACACCGTCAGCGGCTTCAGCGACTGGATCGTCGCCTCGAGCCTGATCGCGAACATGCTGACGCGCTTCGGCATTCCGACGGAGCCCGTTCTCGCTCCGAACTACTCCACCTACTTGCAGAACATCGCCGCCGGGAACTACGCGGTCGGCTGGTGGCTGACCGCGCTCGGCCCGTCGACCTACACCGCCTTCCAGCGGGTCTACGGCCCGAACAACGGCTACAACCTCCTGGGCTCCAGGCTCGTCCGCTACAAGCCCGAGGACAAGAAGGGCAACTGGCTGAACAGCCAGGGGACCGTGAAGATCCCCAAGTACGGCACGGTCAACCCGGGCAAGCTCGCGAGCGATCTCGGCCAGGTGCGAAACCCGAAGACCGAGCGGCAGATAGTGACCAAGCTGGCGCTGGCAACCAACACGCAGCTCCCGATGCTCGAGCTGTGGAACTACATCCGCGTCAACTTCGTCAACACGAACCGCTGGACGAACTTCCCGGTCAAGAACGAGGCCATGCTCGCGAACCAACCGGGAGTCTGGATGACGCGGGGGTATGTCCGGCCCAAGCGCTGACGGTGTAGGCGTGCCACCTGCGCGTTCGCACGACGCGCAGG
>JACCTQ010000108.1 GCA_013812265.1 Actinomycetota bacterium | reverse complement strand
CGGGCGATCGTGGCCTTGCCGGTGCCTTCAACGCGCAGGTGTTGCGGCAGGCGTTCGCCCTGGAACGGCAGCTTCGGCGCGACGGGACCGAGGTGCGCTGGCTCGTTTCCGGGCGGAAGGGGCGCTCGACGCTCACCTTCCGACGCTACGAGCTAGAGCAGGCCTGGACGGGGTTCTCCGACCGCCCGACCTACGCCGACGCCCAGACGATTGCCCACCGGATCGCCGAGCTGTATGCGGGCGACGAGGTCGACCGCGTGGTCATCGTCTACAACCGTTTCGAGTCCGCGCTGACGCAGCGGGTGGTCGAGCACGACGTGCTGCCGATCGCCCAAGAGGTGCTCGAGCGGGAAGGCGACGACGAGCGCCACGAAGCCGCTCTGCGCGGCGACTTCATCTACGAGCCCGAGCCCGAGGAGATCCTCCAGCGGCTGCTTCCCGTCTACGTCGAGACGGAGGTCTACCGGGCGCTGCTCGAGTCGGCCGCCTCCGAGCAAGGCGCGCGCATGACCGCCATGCGCAACGCCTCGAAGAACGCGGGCGAGCTGATCGACAGCCTCACGCTGGCAATGAACCGCGCGAGGCAAGCTGCCATAACGCAGCAGATCCTGGAGGTAGTCGCGGGAGCGGACGCTCTCACGAACTAGGGGGTCCATGGGGGAAACATGGTTTCCCCCATGGTTCATCTATGCTTGGTATTCACCGTGTCGACGTCCGAGAGGCAAGAGAGGGTCATGAGCCAGGGCGCCGGCCTCAGCGCCGCGGTGGCGATGGAGAGCGGCCCCGAGCTCGGCGAGCAGCAGGAGGCGGTTCGCGCCCGTGGCTACTGGGAGGGAGTCTGGTTGCGGCTCCGCCGCGATCGCTTGGCGATCGCGAGCGCGTTCTTCATCGTGTTCCTCGTCGTGGTCGCCTTTGCCGGAGCGCCGCTCGCGAAGCGCATGCTCGGGCACGGCCCAAACGACATCTTCATCGGCAGTGAAGCGATTACGGCCGACTTCCTGCCGGCCGGGCCCTGGACGCACGTAACCGACCCGGTTACGGGCGAGAAGACGATCTTCATTCTCGGGACGGCCGACCGGCTCGGGCGAGACGAGTTCCTGCGTCTGCTCTATGGCGCGCAGGTCTCGCTGGAGGTGGCTGTGCTCTCGACGATCGGCGTGATGTTCATCGGCGTGCTGCTCGGCGCCATCGCCGGCTACTACCGAGGCTGGGTGGACACCGTGATCTCTCGCGTGACCGAGGTCACGATGGCTTTCCCCGGGCTGCTCTTCATCATCGCTCTCGCGGCGACGGTGGGGCCCCGGATCGACAACATCACGTTCGGCTTCCTCGGCAAGGGTGTCGTCACCCTGCTGCTCATCTTCTGGATCTTCGGCTGGTTCTACCCGTGCCGTGTCATGCGCTCGCAGGTACTTTCGGTCCGTGAGAAGGAGTACATCGAGGCCGCGCGCATGGTGGGGGCGAGCGACTGGCGGATCGTCCGGTCACACGTGCTTCCCCATCTCGTCGCCCCGATGATCGTCTACTCGACCCTCATTGTCGCCACCTACGTCCTCGGCGAGGCGGGCCTCTCGTTCCTCGGGCTCGGCATCAAGACGCCAACGGCGAGCTGGGGCAATCTCCTGGCGGCGGCGCCGGAGTACTACACGGCCCAGCCCTGGCTGATGGTCTGGCCGGGGCTCGCGATCCTCCTGACGACGCTCGCCTTCAACCTGCTCGGCGACGGTTTGCGAGACGCGTTCGATCCGCGCGGCGTGCGCTAGCGATACAGCTTTCCAAGCACTAACAAACTCGTTACCACTGCGTCTTATTCGATTGGAGGGCGCGGGGTGCGGCCTCCAATCGGTTTGCAGTTTCTGACCGGTTCACCATCGAAAGGAGTGCCATAGTGCACAGACGAACGTGGCTTTCCATTGCCATGCTGGCGGTGGGCGCGAGCCTCCTCGTCGCGGCGGGCTTCGCGAGCCCGGCCGAGAGCGGCTCGACCAAGAGCGACCTCAAGAAGGGTGGGACGCTTCGTGTCAACCACCCGGGCGGCGACATCGACGACATCGACCCGTCGCTCGCCTACGCCACGTCCTCGTGGCACATTCAGTACTCGACCGCCCTCAAGCTGCTCAACTATCCGGACGCGCCGTCGCCGAAGGGCACGCGCCTCGTCCCGGAAGGAGCTTCCGGCTACAAGGTCTCGAGCGGTGGCAAGGTGTACACCTTCACGATCAAGAAGGGCTTCAAGTTCAGCGACGGCTCCAACGTGACCGCCGCGAACTACGCCTACGCCATCAACCGTGCCGCCGACAAGGAGCTGCAGTCGCCGGCATTCCAGTTCATCTCCGACCCCAACGGGTCGAACATCATCGGAGCCCAGGCCGTCCGTGACGGCAAGGCCGCCAACATGTCCGGCGTCGTTGTCAAGGGCAACAAGCTGATCATCAAAATGACGAAGGCGGATGCGACCTTCCTGGCAAAGATCACGATGCCTTTCTTCCAGGCGATCTCGAAGAAGGTGTCGCGGTCGAAGAAGATCATCACCGTCGAGGGCAACGACCTGCCGTCGGCCGGCCCCTACTACGTCTCGGCTCGTGAGCCGAACCGCTCGGTCGTCGTGAAGAAGAACCCCTTCTACAAGGGCAAGCGGCCGCGCAACCTGAACCAGATCA
>JACCTQ010000101.1 GCA_013812265.1 Actinomycetota bacterium | reverse complement strand
GTCCGGATCCTCAAGGACCTCGACATCAACATCGAGGGACGTCATGTCCTCGTCGTGGAGGACATCATCGACTCGGGCCTCACGCTCTCCTACCTGATGCGGAATCTGGAGGCCCGCGGGCCGGCCTCGCTCGAGATCTGCGCCATGCTCACGAAGCCCGAGCGGCGTGAGATTCAAGTACCCGTTCGGTACGTGGGTTTCGAGATTCCGAACCGGTTCGTGATCGGTTACGGGCTCGACTTCGCCGAGCGATACCGAAATCTGCCCTACGTCGGCGTCCTCAGCGAAGAAGTCATCCAGGCGGGGGAATAACCCTCCCGGCAGCCCGGGTTTGGCCCCGAACCAGGCTGCTACTCTGGCCGAAGACCTCTTGTGAACCGCTTTTTCCGTAGCGCGCTTTTCCCGCTGATCGTCATCGTTCTGCTCGTCTATCTGGCGAGTCAGACGCTCATCGGACGGGGTGACAAGCAGACGAAGAAGACGTACTCGGAGTTCGTCCAGGTCATCAGGAACGACCCGCAGCAGATCGAGAAGGTCGTCTTCGTCCCGCAGAAGCAGCAGATGAAGATCGACTACGCCGACGGGACTAAGGGGTCGGTCAACTACGCGAGCGAGGAGCTCGTACCGAGGCTCGAGACGGCCCTTCGCGACAACAAGGTCGCCTTCGACTCGAAGGGAGTTGGCTCGTCCCCCTGGTGGTCGATCCTGACGTCGCTGCTGCCGTTCGTGATCCTGATCGCGTTCTGGCTCTTCCTGATGAACCAGATGCAGGGCGGCGGCTCGAAGGTCATGAGCTTCGGCAAGAGCCGCGCCAAGCGCATGACACCCGACTCGCCGAAGATCGGCTTCAAGGATGTCGCGGGCGTGGAAGAGGCGGTCGAGGAACTGCACGAGATCAAGGAGTTCCTGGAGAACCCGAAGAAGTTCCAGGCGCTCGGCGCCCGCATTCCGAAGGGTGTGCTGCTCTACGGGCCTCCGGGTACCGGAAAGACCCTGCTTGCGCGCGCCGTTGCCGGCGAGGCTGGGGTGCCCTTCTTCTCCATCTCCGGATCCGACTTCGTCGAGATGTTCGTAGGCGTCGGCGCCAGCCGCGTGCGCGACCTGTTCGAGCAGGCGAAGCAGGCTTCCCCCTGCATCATCTTCATGGACGAGATCGACGCCGTCGGCCGCCATCGAGGCGCCGGGCTCGGCGGCGGCCACGACGAGCGGGAGCAGACGTTGAACCAGCTGCTCGTCGAGATGGACGGCTTCGAGCTCAAGGACAACATCATCCTGATCGCAGCCACGAACCGCCCCGACATCCTCGATCCGGCGCTCCTTCGCCCCGGCCGATTCGATCGCCAGATCGTGGTCGACCGTCCCGACCGAAACGGCCGCCGCAAGATCCTCGAGGTGCACGCCAAGGGCAAACCGATCGCGCACGAGATCGATCTCGACACGCTGGCCGCCGGGACGCCGGGCTTCACCGGTGCCGACCTGGCCAACCTCGTCAACGAGGCCGCGCTGCTCGCCGCGCGCCGCGGGAAGAAGACCATCGAGCAGGACGAGCTCGAGGAGGGGGTCATGCGGGTGATTGCCGGCCCCGAGAAAAAGACGCGCATCTTCTCGGAGCAAGAGCGGAAGATCACCGCGTACCACGAGCTGGGACACGCCCTCGTCGGCCACTACCTGGACCAGGAGTCCGAGGTACACAAGATCTCGATCATCGGCCGCGGCCAGGCGCTCGGCTACACGATCTCGCTTCCGCGCGAGGATCGCTATCTCACGACCAAGTCGACCCTGATGGATCAGCTCGCGATGACGCTCGGCGGGCGTGCCGCGGAGGAGCTCGTCTTCCACGAGGTCACCACTGGCGCGGCGAACGATCTCGAGAAAGTCACCAGCATCGCGAAGCAGATGATCATGCGCTACGGCATGAGCGAGAAGCTCGGGCCGCGTGTGCTCGGGCGCAATCACGACATGCCCTTCCTCGGCCGGGAGATGGGTGCCGAACCCGACTATTCCGAGGAGATCGCGCGCGAGATCGACGACGAGATCCGGCGCGTGATCGAAGAGGCTCACGTGCAGGCGACGATCGTGCTGAAGGAGCATTTCGACGAGCTGCACAAGCTCTCGGCGATCCTCATCGAGCGTGAGACGATCGACAAGGACCAGTTCGACCGTCTGCTCGCCGGTGAGTCCGAAGAAGACGTTTTCCGGCAGGAGGAGCCGGCGGCGCCGGCCGAGACGCCGGGCGAGGAGCGCAAGCGCGTTCCGAAGCCGAAGCCGCGGCCCTTCCCGGTGCCCGGGGCGACACTCGCCAAGCCGCCGCCCGAACCCTCGCAGAGCTAGCCATGAAGTCGCGCGCCTCTCGTTACCGGGTCTGACCCGGATCGCCGGCTCCGAGCGGCGGCATAGGCTTCACAACGTGGCTCGCGTCCCGATCGAGCAGCGCTTCTCGCGCCCTTCCGTGATGGGGGTCATCAACGTGACGCCCGACAGCTTCTCGGACGGGGGGGCGTACTTTCGCCCGGCATCGGCCGTCCCAGCCGGGTGGCGGATGCTGGACGAGGGGGCCGCGATCCTGGACGTCGGCGGCGAGTCGACCAGGCCCGGCTCCAAGGGTGTCTCGCTGGACGAGGAGCTGCGCCGGGTGGTTCCCGTGCTCGAGGGCCTCGCCGGAGCGCCCGTCTCGATCGACACCGCGAAGGCGGAGGTCGCACGCCGGGCGCTGGCGCTGGGCGCCGAGATGGTCAACGACGTTACCGCGCTCCGCGCCGATCCCGACCTCGCCGAGGTCGTCGCGGCCTCCGATGCCTACGTCTGCCTCATGCATATGCAAGGGGAGCCGCGCACGATGCAGCAGAGCCCGCGCTACGAGGACGTGGCGGGCGAGGTTGCCGCGTTCCTGGAGGAGCGTCTCTCCTTCGCCGTCTCGGCCGGGATCGCCGAGGACCGCGTCTGCCTCGACCCGGGCATCGGGTTTGGGAAGACGGCCGAGCACAACTTCGAGCTCGTCCGGCGCCTGGACGTGCTCCTCCGGCTCGGGCGGCCGGTGGTCGTCGGCTTCTCGCGGAAGAGCTCTCTGGGGCGCGTGCTCGGCGACCAGGAGGCAACCACAGGCCCCCTGTCGGCGAGCCTTGCCGCCGCGGTCGCCGCCTACGAGCGGGGCGCCACCATCCTGCGCGCTCACGACGTCCGCGAGCACGTGGAGGCGCTGACGGTGGCGAGCGCGGTGGCCGGTTGACCCTCACCGTCGAGCTATCCGGGCTCGAGCTCTTCGGACACCACGGCGCCGAGGCAGACGAGCGGCGTCGCGGCCAGCTGTTCGTCTTCGACGTCTTCCTGGACGTACCGGACGAGGCGCTTTCGGACCGGATCGAGGATGCAGTCGATTACCGCGAGGTCGTCAGGTCCGTTCGAGAGGTTTCGGGCCGCCCGTTCCACCTGTTGGAGGCGCTCTCTGCGGCTGTCGCCCAGGAGCTGCTCGATCGCTTCCCGGCCGAGCGCGTTCGCGTGCGGGTGCGGAAGCCGGAGGTCGTTCTCGACGCGCCGGTCCAGCACGCGGCCGTTACCTGTGAGCTGACGCGCTAGTGCTCCGTCCCGAAAGTCACTCGCGCCCTGGGCGGCTGCAAAGCGGCGCCGGACTGCGTCCTCAGTCGCTTACATGTGCCCGCACATGCGCGCTCCCTGCGTCCTTCCCCGGCTTGCTTTTCG
>JACCTQ010000050.1 GCA_013812265.1 Actinomycetota bacterium | reverse complement strand
GCGAGGCTCCGCTCGAGGTCGTCGCGCTGGGTCGAGAGCTCGTCGAGCCGCTCTTTCTCACGCTCGTACTCCTCCTTCGCGAACGGGTTGACCCGTCCCAGCGCTTCTCTCCGCCTAGTCAAACGGTCGAGCTTCTCGGCCAGCTCGTCATTGCTCGTCTCGACGGACGGCACCGGCTCTGCTCCCGCCTCCGCCAGTCGGCGCCGTGTCGCCCCGGCCTCCGCCTCGAGCCGAGCGATCTCGACCTCTATCGCGGCAGCCTGTTGACTCGCCTCCACCCCGGTCCGCCGCAGCTCTGCCTCCGCCGCTCCCAGGCGGCGAAGCTCGGCTGCAAGCCCGCCGGCGCGCAAGGAGCCCGCGTCCACCCGGGCACGTAGCGGCGGCTCGAACTCGGCGACCGTCTGAGCGACGCCCGCGAGCATGCTGGCCAGCCGCTCGGCACCATTGAGCAGACTCCGCAAGGCCGTGGGGCTCGTCGTTCTCCGGGGTCGTCGGAGCCCGGCGGCACCGAGAGCCGAAAGGGCGCGGCTCGCTACTTCCTCAGCCTCACCGGCGGCGACCGAGCAGGCAGCGGCGCGCGTCGCGAGCTCCTCCACCTCCTCGGCCAGCGAATGGCGTCGCGCCCGCAGCTCCAGCAGAACGGCTTCGGCAGCTTCCCCCGCGTACCAGAGCTCGCCCGAGGCAGGCACGAAGCAGTGGCCCTCGCGGGTGACGAACACTCCACGCCTGCCCTCGAGCAAGTGCTCCGAGTCCACGACCCACGCGTCCACCAGCGCGCGGGCGACGGGCTCGCCGCCGGGCCGGACGCGCACGTGGGACACAAGGCGTTCCGCCCCGGGAAGCGGGGGCGCCGAGGCCGGCTCGCCGGGGTGGTCGCCCGGAAGGAGAACGCCGACGTTTCCCAGCCCGCCAGACCGCGCGCGCTCCGCGAGGCCGAACGCTGCCGCGGGGTCGGGCGCCACGAGCGCAGCCGCGCGCCACGCAAGCACCGAAGCGACGGCGCGCTCGTATCCGGGCTCGACCTCGAGCAGGGTCAGCGCCAGCGGGTGACCAGCCTCGGAGAGAGCACGAGCGGCAGGCGGCAAACCCTCCTGCTCCACGAGCGAGCGGTCGAGCGCAGCCAGACGCTCCCGGGCCAGTCGCACCTCGTCGCTAAGCGTGCTGCTGTCCACGGCCAGTCGTCTGGCCTCGTTGTCCGCCTCCTTCGCGACACGCTCGCGCTCCTCCCAGGACGGCCCGTGAGCCGCCCGAAGCCCCTCGGCCTCCACGAGCTCACCGCGCATCCTCTGCTCGAGATCGTCGGCTGCCTCCCGTCGCAGATCGAGGCGCTCCCCCGCACTACGAAGGCGGTACAGCGCCGCCGTTGCAGCCTCGCGACGTCCTGCCTGGTCCGCGAGCTCCTCCTCGGCCGCATCCCGTTCACCGAGAACGGACTGCAGCTGCCGGTCCAATCGCTTTCGCTCGAGCGTCGCCGCTGCCCGACGCTCCTCCGAAGCGGCGAGGCGCTCCTCCAGAGCTGCAAGCTCCAGGGACGCCAGCGTGGCCTCCAGCGTGGCGATCTCACCGCCGAGGCGCTCGGCCCGGTCAGCCGCCGTTGCCTGCAGCGCCAGGGGCCGGAGACGCTTCCGGACCTCATCCTCCAGGTCCCTAGCGCGGTCGACCTCGACCGCGACCCGCGCCAGCTTCAGCTCAGCGCGATGGCGGCGGTGCTTGAAACGGCCAAGCCCTGCGGCTTCCTCCAGCGCGGCGCGGCGCTCCTCGGGCCGGCTGGCGAGAATCGCTTCCACGCGGCCCTGCCCGACGATCGAGTGCATGCCGTCACCGAGGCCGAAGTCTGCGAGAAGCTCGACGAGGTCGAGCCTGCGAACGGGCGAGTGATTGATCAGGTATTGGCCTTCGCCGCCACGGTGCAGCCGCCGCACGAGAGAGACCTCGGAGTAGGGCAAGTCGATCGCGCCGTCGCGGTTGTCGAAGAGGAGCTCGACCTCGCACCAGTCCGCCGGCGGTCGCCCGGGCGAGCCCGTGAAGAGCACATCGTCGGGCTTCTCGGCGCGAAGCTCGCTGGGCGCAAGGCTGCCGGCCGCCCAGACGATGGCGTCTGCGATGTTCGACTTCCCGGATCCGTTTGGCCCTACCACGACTGCCACGCCACGTTCGAGCCTGATCTCGAGCGGATCCGGAAACGACTTGAAGCCGCGCAGGTTGATTGCGCTCAGGTGCACGCAAAGAAGTCTGAACTAGGCGACAGACGTTGCGTTGAAATTATATGCCACACGGATGGCATACATGCGCACTACTCTTGATCTCGATGACGATCTGGTCGCCGCTCTTCTCGACCGTAATCCCGGGAGCTCCAAGAAGGAGGCTGTCGAGGAGGCGATACGCGCATACCTCGCTACAGACGCGCTCGACCGCCTGCGAGCGCTTGCGGGTTCGTTTCCCATCGACGATGTGTCGCGCGAGCTCCGGCGGCTTGACCGGCGGACGTGACGGTTCTCCCGGACACGTCCATCTGGGTCGAACTACTTCGGGAAGGCACGGACGGCCCTGCCGGCGAGCTTGATCGCCTGCTTTCCGAACGCGCTGTGGTGACGTGTGGGCCGGTCGTGGCCGAGCTGCTGGCCGGGACTCCTCCTGATCGTCAGGAAGAGCTCTGGATCCTGCTGAGTAGCCTTCCGTGGGCGGATCTGGACACGTTCGGATGGCGGGAGGCCGGCGTCGTGGCCGGCTCGCTGCGCCGATCCGGGCGCGCCGTGCCCCTAACGGATGTGGTGATCGCTGTCTCGGCGCGCCGGGCACGATCAGTTCTTTGGACCCGGAATACAGGCTTCGACCGCATCGTTGAGGTTCTCCCCGCGCTCGAGCTCTACGAGCGAGCCCGGTGATCTCGGCTATCCCTCGGCCGGGACTCGTGTGTCGGAAAGCCGCGCGAGCGTCTCTTTGGCGGCCGCCTGCTCGGCATCCTTCTTCGAGCGGCCGCGGCCCACGCCCATCTGCTCGCCGTCGATTGTGGCTTCCGCCGTGAAGACGCGGTCATGCGGAGGGCCTTCGACCTCGAGCACGCCGTAGACGACCTGCTGGCCGCGCCGTGCAAGCGCCTCCTGAAGCTCTGTCTTGTGGTCGATGTGGGTGTTGAGCGCGTACTCGATGCGTCCGGCGAAGGCCCCCACGACCGCTTGCTCAATCGCCTCGAAGCCGTGCTCGAGGAAGAGCGCGGCGAGCATCGCCTCGAGAATCGCGGCGAGGACGCGCCGGTTCGCGGCCAGCCGCTCGAGCTCGGGGCCGGATATGGCCGGCTCGCGCTCGAGGAGGCGGCGGTCGATCTCGAGCTCACGGGCCACGACTGCACAGCTCGTCCGCGACACGACGTGCGAGCGAATCTTCGCCATCCGCCCTTCGTCGAAAGTCGGGTACCAGTCGAACAGCGCCCGCGCCACGGCGAGCTCGAGCACGCTGTCTCCGAGGAACTCGAGCCGCTCGTACGACGAAGCGCGGTCTGGCGCCCACGAGGGGTGCGT
>JACCTQ010000037.1 GCA_013812265.1 Actinomycetota bacterium | reverse complement strand
CTAGGCCGACCGGCAGAAGAGCGGCCCGGCTCACGCCGGACCGCTCCCTCCGTGAGATACCCCCGTGCTCAGATCAGCTGAACGCCGAGCCGGTCGAACGCGGCAGCCTCGAGGCGGGTCAGGCCATGTTTGTCCGCAGCCTCGAGCAGCTCACCTGAGACCCTCGGCGCAAAGCGGGTGGGCGGCTCCGCGTGAGCCATGCGTCGTGGGCCTCCGCGGCTCCGAGCCGCGAACGGCCCCCAGACCGCATAGGTGATGCCCGGCGTCTGGACGTTGACGAAGAACGTCTGCCCATCGGGCGAGAAACATGGGCCTGCGAACTCCGAGTCGTTGAGCCGATTGCTCGCAAACTTGTAAACATCGCCACCGGGCGTGATCCCCATGACGCGGTTCTCGCCGTCACCATCCTCGGCGAACCACAGATCTCCCCAGGGGGTCACGATGACGTTGTCGGGTGATTCCATCGCGTTCGCGTCGGTAGCTTCGAAGAAGAGCTCCAGCGTGTCGCCGGCCGCGCCCGGGATGAGCCGGAAGATCTGGCCGAGGCGCGCCTCGCCGCCCGCCGTGTCGTCGAACCAGAACGCGCCGCCTGCGAAGTGGCACCCCTCGAGCCTGTTGAAACGAGTCGCACCACTGGCGAGAGCGTCCTCCGCGGCAGTAGCCGGTCTGACCGTGATCCAGCGTACGCCGAATCGCTGACCCTGGCCGAAGAAGTCAGCATCGCGAGGCGCCTCGTCCAGCGCGAGCGCTTGCAGGACGCCGCCCTTCTGAAGGGCTCCCGGTCGCGGACTCCGGTCATTCGGCAGGTAGCGATAGAGGAAGCTGGAGCGCGTGTCGTTGCGCGGGTCTTTCGGATCGATTCTGCCGCGGAAGTCGTCCTCCGTGATGTAGACGATGCCGGTGCTCGGATCGACGTCCACGGCCTCGTGTGAGAAGAACCCCATATCCGTGATCGGGGTCTTCGAAAGCGCGTTCTCCGGATCGTCCCACATGACCTCGAACGCGTAACCGTGACCGGTCGTCCGGTCCTCCTCGCAGGTAATCCAGGTACCCCACGGCATCCCGCCTCCGGCGCAGTTCACGAGGGTTCCCGAAGAGGTGACGAAATCCCGGACCTTGTTTCGGCTCGGGTCGACGATGATCCCCGTCGTGCCGCCCGGTGCCTTGGGGTCGTACGGGTTCTTGCCTACGACCGGCTGAACGGCCGTTCCACGCAGCTCGTGGTTCCGGACGAGCACGGTCGTGTTGCCAGGCCCGGGAAAGGCCGCCATGCCGTCGTGCTGTCCCGGCACCGGCCTTCCGTCCGAGAGGGTGTCACCGAGGCGCGAGAACGCCCGATACTGGAAACCGCGCGGCAAGTCGAGGAGCCCGCCCGGATCCGCGATCGGCTCTCCGTACGGGCCGGGGATGGTCCCTGCCAGGGCGCCCTGGATGCGGCTGCCTGCGAAGAGCACGGAGGCGGCCGCGACGCCCGATGTACCCAATATTCCGCTCGCGTCGAGCGCCGCCGTTCCCAATTTCCTGTCACGCTCACTCTGTTCCCCCTTCTTCCGCTCAGGGCCGATTTTCGGCGGCAGTGTCGCCCGACAAGCGCGAGCTGTGGGCGTCCAGGTGGTGAAGAAGCCGTGCCGACAGGGTGCCTAATCCGTCGCGGCGCGAGCATGCCAAAGCGGCCCGGCTCGTGCGGGCCGCTTTGGCTGAGGGAGGAAGGAGGCAGAAGCTCGCGGAGGGACTGTGGCGCGGTCAGCCGCGGGGGAAAGTTGCTTCAACCTCAGCTTCCGTCAGCCAGTCTCACCTATCGGCCGGCGGAAGTGGGCATCCGGGTGGTGAAGATCACGTAACAGGCGTGTGCCCCGGAGCCGGCTCCCTTCAGGAGCCGGCTCCGTTCAGCATGCCCGGTGAGGCGGTTCGCCATACTCCTGCGCGATGAAGCGTCTGTTCGACAGAGAACGCGACGCACGCGAGCAGGAGCTGCTGGCGCTACAGGTCGAGGCAACGCGGGGGCGTATCCTGATCGAGGAAAGCCGTGAGATCGTCGTCGTGCTCGACGACCAGGATCGGGTCGTGACCGCGAGCCGCCGGGCCTGGGAGTCGCTCGAGGGTCTTCGCGAGGGTGCTCCGATTCCTGACGGTCTGCTCCGGGCCGAGGGTACTCCGGCAGTCGTGCGCGTGCCCGTCGAGGTCGACGGTCGCCACGAGACACTCGTCTACATGAACGAGCCCGGCGAGCTCGCCGCGTACGAGGAGCTGCGCGCAGGCTTCACGGCGGCCGTATCACACGAGCTCCGCA
>JACCTQ010000033.1 GCA_013812265.1 Actinomycetota bacterium | reverse complement strand
ACCAGGTGGGGGCGCTTCCGATCGAGAACTTCTACTACGCGGTTCTTGCCCGCGTCTCGCCGAACGTCGACATCACGGCCCGCGCCTTCATGAAGAGAAACGGCGCCCCCATCACCTGGATCAGCGGAAACGGGTGGGCGATAGCGAAAGGCGCGAAGAACCCAGGGAATGCCTGCAAATGGATCAAGGTCGTGACGAACGCGTCGACCTGGGTCAAGGCGGCCCGAGCGCGCATCGAGGCGCTGAACCGGTCCGGCAGGCCCTTCGTAGGTCTCTCTACGGCTAACAGCGTCGCCGATGTGAAGATCTACGAGGACCTGTACCAGAAGACGAAGAAGAAGGGCTTCGACGACGCCGTCAGACTGCTCGTGCAGGTGCAGAAGTACTCGTTCACGATTCCGGCCTCCCCGGCGGGAGCGGAGTTCCAGCAGGCATGGCAGGACGCCGTCAACCGGGTGCTGAACCGCCAGCAGACCCCCGCCCAGGCGTTGAGGCAAGCGCAAAGAGAGGCGCAGGCAGCGATCGACAGGGCCAAGTAGGTCACTCCAAGCCAGAGAAGAACCGCCCTTGACCAGCGGCTCCACCACTCCAGCGCTCGGCCCCCGCGAGCGGGCCCAGCGCTGGGCGTCCGGTTTCCGAAAACGGGAGACGTGGGCCGCATACGCCTTCATCGCCCCCTGGATCTTCGGGTTCCTGGTCTTTACCTCGGGTCCGATGGTGGCCAGCTTCATCCTGTCGCTCACGGACTACAGCATCATCGAGCAGACGAGCTACGTCGGCCGTGACAACTACTCCGAGCTCATCCACGACCCGAAGGTCCGGAAAGCTCTCGCCAACACGCTGATCTTCACCGTGATGCTCGTGCCCGCGACGATGATCGTCGCGCTCGGGCTGGCGATGATCCTGCTCCGCGTCGGGCGGGCGGGCGGCTTCTTCCGCACCGTCTTCTACCTACCGCAGATGACACCGCCCGTGGCCGTTGCGATCCTCTTCCTGCTGTTCTTCAACGGCTCGTTCGGCGTCATCAACCGCGGCCTGGAGCTCCTCGGCCTGCCCGGGCCGTTCTGGACGACCGACCCGAGCTGGGTGAAGCCCGGGCTCGTAATCATGAGCGTGTGGTCGGTAGGCGGGACGATGGTCATCTACCTGGCGGCACTGAAGAGCGTGCCTCAGCAGCTCTACGAGGCAGCGGCCATGGATGGTGCCTCCTCGTGGCGGAGGTTCCGCGACGTGACGCTGCCCATGATCTCGAGCGCCCTCTTTTTCACGTTCATCATCCTCACCATCAGCGGGCTCCAGGCGTTCACGGAGGCGTACACCGCGTTCTTCGGCCTCGGCTCCGAGTCGTACAGCAGCGAAGCGGCGCTCTTCTACGTCATCTATCTGTTCAGACAGGCGTTCGAGTTCTTCCGCATGGGCTACGCCTCGGCGCTGGCCTGGCTCCTCTTCGTGGTGATCATGGTGGTCACGCTCATCCAGACCAAGCTCAGCAAGCGGTTCGTCTTCTACTACGGCGACAAGAAGTGACGATGCCATCTAAGACAGCGTCGGCGACCGCGGCGCCGGCGCCCCCGCTGGGTCGGCAGCGACGCGGTTGGCCCCGCCCGCAGGGCACGCTGGCCACGAGAGGACTCTTCTTCGCCGTGCTGCTCGGGCTCTCCGTGCTTTTCATCTACCCGTTCGTCTGGGCCATCAGCGCGTCGCTCAAGCCCCGCGAGCACGTTTTCGACAACCGCCTGATCCCGGAGGTCTGGCAGCCTTCGAACTACACCGAGGTATGGGACATCGCACCGGTGCTGACGTGGTTTCTGAACAGCGTCTACATCGGCGTTCTGGCTGCGGCCACGGTGACCATCTCCAGCGCGATCGTCGCCTTCGGGTTCGCGTACTTCCGGTTCCCCGGGCGGAACGCGCTCTTCGGGCTGGTGCTCGCCACCATGATGCTGCCCGCCGCCGTGACCATGATCCCGGTCTACCTGATCTGGAACGAGCTCGGGCTCGTGAACACCCAATATCCACTGTGGGTGATGAACCTCTTCGGGAGCGCCTTCTACATCTTCCTGTTGCGCCAGTTCTTCCTCGGCATCCCGCGCGAGCTGTTCGAGGCCGCCCGCATGGACGGTGATAACTTCTTCACGATGTTCTGGCGCATCGCGATGCCGCTGGCCAAGCCGGCGCTCGTGGTGGCATTCATCTTCGAGCTGCAGGCGAGTTGGAACGACCTGATGCGGCCGCTCATCTACCTCCGTGACGACGCGCTGTTTACGCTTCCGCTCGGCCTGAAGACGATCCTCGACTCATTCGGTCAGGGCGGCGGCGGCGAGGGCGACTACCAGATCATCATCGCGG
The DNA here is from genome assembly GCA_013812265.1 of Actinomycetota bacterium. Lineage (GTDB taxonomy): Bacteria > Actinomycetota > Thermoleophilia > Gaiellales > Gaiellaceae > JACCTQ01. The sequence goes on along the minus strand of JACCTQ010000033.1, from coordinate 10,099 downwards.
CGCTCGTAATCTCCACGATCCCCATGATCGTCATCTTCGCCCTGTTCCAGCGCTACTTCCTCGAGGGCATCGCCACGTCCGGGCGCAAGGGTTAGTGGCTCTGAGCCACAAAGTCCGACGGCTACGGGCATGGCCAGAACGGCATGGGCCTGCGCCTTGGCGCCGAGCGGGGGACGGCAGGTGACCGAGAAGGGACGGAGGCCGTCCGGCAAGGAGCGCGTCGTGCACATGATCGGCAACGCGCACATCGACCCCGTATGGCTGTGGCAGTGGCCTGAGGGCTACCAGGAGGTGCGGGCGACCTTCCAGTCCGCCATCGATCGCATGGAGGAGTACCCGGAGTTCGTCTTCACAGCGGATTCGGTGTGCTACCTGCAGTGGGTGGAGGAGAGCGATCCGGACCTGTTCGAGGCGATACGGCGACGCATCGCCGACGGGCGCTTCCAGGTCGCCGGCGGCTGGTGGGTGGAGCCCGATTGCAACATTCCCGCCGGCGAGTCCTTCGTCCGCCAGGCGTTGTACGGGCAGCGGTACCTGAACGAGCGCTTCGGCATCATCGCCACCACGGGCTGCAACGCCGACCCCTTCGGCCACAACGCGTCGCTGGCCCAGTTGCTGCGTGGTAGCGGCATGGACTCGTACGTCTTCATGCGTCCCCACGCGCACGAGCTGAGCTTGCCGAATCCCTACTTCTGGTGGGAGTCGCCGGACGGCTCGCGCGTTCTGGCCTACCGCATACCGCACGAGTACACGAGCGATCGTGGAGACGTTGGCGATCATCTCGACAAGGCACTGGCGCAGCTACCCGCCGACAGGCTCGAGCTCATGGTCTTCTACGGTGTCGGGAATCACGGCGGCGGCCCGACGCGCGCGAATCTCGACAGCATTCGCCGCCTGAATGCGATGGACGGCCTTCCGACGCTCGGGTGCAGCTCGCTGCGCGCGTTCTTCGACCGGATCCTCGAGGACGGCGACATCCCGGTACACGCCGGGGAGCTGCAGCACCACTGTGTCGGCTGCTACTCCGCTCACTCAGGGGTGAAGAGCTGGAACCGCCGGGCGGAGAATCTGCTCCTGCGCGCTGAGAAGTGGGCGACCGTCGCCGATCTCCACGTCGGGCTGCCGTACCCGCTCGCTGCGCTCACCGAGGCGTGGAAGGTCATGCTCTTCAACCAGTTCCACGACACGCTGGCCGGGACGGCCATCCCTTCCGCGTACGAAGACAGCCGCGACCAGTACGGGCACTCCTGCTCGGTCGCCGCCGAAGCCTTCAATCGAGCCGTCCAGGTGATCAGCCGCCAGATCGATATTCCAGCCGAGCCGGACATGGCCCCGGTCGTCGTCTTCAACCCTCATCCCTGGCGGCTGCACGCCGACATCGAGCTCGAGTTCGTGGGGTTTCCGGCGGAACACGATCGCATGACGGACGACGAAGGCACGCCGGTTGCCGTTCAGCGCGGCCGCTCGCATGCCGTCGTCCATGACGCGCGACGCCGCCTCGTCTTCCCAGCCGATGTCCCCCCGCTCGGGTACCGCGTCTACCGCGTCTATCCCGGCGAGGTGAAGCCGGCTCTCGGGGTCTCGGCGACGGACACGAGGCTGGAGAACGCCTTTCTCGGCCTCGAGATCGATCCGGCCACCGGCTGGCTCTCGAAGCTGGAGGAAAAGGTCGCGGGCGTCGATCTTGTCGGAGGCCGGCGCAGCGGCCACGCCGTGGTTATTCGGGACCTTTCCGATACCTGGGGGCACGGCGTGCGGGCATACGACGAGGTGGTGAGCGAATTCGAGTGCACGTCCGTCCGGCTGGTGGAGCAGGGGCCGGTCCGCGCGATCCTGCGGGTCGAGAGCCGCTACGGCGCCTCGTCGCTGGTGGAGGAGATCGTGCTCGGAGCACAGTCGAGACACGTCGAGGTGCGTGCCGTGCTCGACTGGCGCGAGCGACACAAGCTGCTGAAGCTTCGCTTCCCCACCGCCATTGCGGCCGACCGGGCGACGTACGAAGTGCCCTACGGCCACATCGAACGACCTGCCGACGGCCACGAGGAGCCGGCCCAGGCCTGGGTGGACGTCTCGGGCTCGCTGCCGAATGGGCGGTCGGCCGGCTTGTCGGTCCTGAACGACGGCAAGTGCGGGCACGACGCGCGGGGAGGCGATATCGGCATAACCGTCGCGAGAAGCCCCGTCTACGCCTGGCACGACCCGAGGCTCCTCGACGAGGACGGGATCTACGAGTACCTCGACCAGGGACGCCAGGAGCTCACCTACCGCCTCGTGCCGCACACCGGCGACTGGCGAGCGGCGGGGATCGTGCAGCTCGCGGCCGAGCTCAACCAGCCGCCGTTCGCGCTGCTCGAGTCGTATCATCGGGGCCCCCTTCCGGCCCGAGCCTCGTACGGGTCCGTGAGCGAGGACTCGATCTTGCTCACTGTCCTCAAAGCCTCCGAGGACGGCGACGGTGATCTGGTCGTCCGCGCGTACGAAAGCGCCGGCCGGCCGGCGCGCGTGTCCATCGAGCTTCCTCTGGTGAAGCGGACCATCGAAGCGGAGTTCGGGCCGGCCGAGGTCAAGACGTTCCGGGTACCGCGCGACCCGGACGCGCCCGTCCTGCAGACCACTCTCCTCGAATGGTGCGAGCACCCGCCCGGACAGCCGGCGGTGGGACCGGTGGCGCCACCGGAGGAAAGCGCTTCTCCTCCGGTGATCGACGCGCCGAGCGACCAAGACGCGAAGACAGAATTGACGCCCCAGGAAGGCCGTAGCCTCGACAGGGGCGACCCACCTACCGAATCGTGAGGCCGCATCGACCGCTGATTGAGCGGTCGCTCGCAGCCTCGTAGAACTCTGTCCACTCCGTCATCGACGCGAGGGCTAACAGGTCCGCGAGCGCAGCCTCACCGCTCACCGCCCGCGCCCGCTGCCCTCCCCGCCCGCCCCGGCGTTCAGGACGCCGCAGGCCACACGGCCGCCCGAGTCGCCCGTGGCGAGCGTCGCCGCGTCGGGGCCTGCCGCCGCGTACCGAGCCGGGATGTTGGCGTAGTTGTCGGGTGCTGCGTGGACGATGATCGAGCTACCGTCCGCGTCGAGCAAACCTTCCACGTCGAGTCGATCCGAGGCGAACGAGGCGTTCGCCGTCCCGTCGCGGGCGACGAGGAGGACGGGCAGGTCGCCCGCATGGTCGGCGTGAGCCGCAGCGACCGGATTGTGGTGACCTCCGGCGCTCGTGAAGGGTGCCTCGCACCGGCCGACCCCGTGGACGTGGAAGCCGTGAAAGCCGGGTGACAGCCTGGAGGCGTCGACCGAGAGCTGAACCTTGCCGCCCTTCGAAAGCACCTTCACCCTCCCGATGGGGGCACCCTCTGCGTCGACGAGCACGGCGCTCGCGGCCGAGACCGAACCGCCGGCGCCGGAAGTCAACGCGAACACAGCCACGGCGGCAGTCGCCGCGGCGCCGATGACGATGACCCTGATCATTCTCATGAGACCTCCCGTGGTTGTGGCTAGCCCGTCTCCGGCAGCGGGCTGGCTCGTATTCTCAGCACACGGGCCACGGCCGGCGGAAGCCACCAGTTCCACTTGCCCATGAGCAGCATGATCGACGGCACGAGCAGCGCCCGGATCACCGTCGCGTCGAAGATGATGCCGGCCGCCAGGCCGATGCCGAGCTGCTTGATGTCGGTACCCGGGCTCGTGGAGAGGACGAAGAACGAGAACATGAGCACGAGCGCCGCGCTCGTGACGAGCTTGCCCGTGCGGGCGAGCCCGCGCGAGACCGCGCGCTCTGTGTCGCCCGTCTCGTCGTACGCCTCGCGCATGCGGGTCATCATGAAGACCTCGTAATCCATCGAGAGGCCGTACAGGAAGGCGAAGATCATCAGCGGGATCCACGAGATGATCGAATCGGTCGCGGCCACGTTCCAGATCTCCTCCGCGCCGTGCCCCTTCTGGAAGATGAAGACGATGATCCCGAAGGCGGCGCCCAGCGAGACGACGTTCAGCAGCACCGCCTTGAGCGGGAGCAGGACCGAGCGGAACGCCCGCACGAGCAGCAGGTAGGTGAGCACGATCACGAAAAGCAGCATGTACGGGAAGTTCCCGTACACGGCGCTGACGAAATCCCGTTCCTCGGGGGCGAGACCGGCCAGCGTGACGCGAAGGTCCGCACCGAGCTCGGCGCGGACGCCGGGAAGGACCTCCTCCTCGAGCCGGTCGATCGTCTCACGCGCATCCTTGCTCGAGCCGTCGCTGGAGGGAAACGCCTCAACGAGGGCGAGCTCGTCCGTGCGCGCGTTCTCAGGCACCGCCGCGCCGGCCACGCCCTGGGTCTCCTCGAGGCGGCGCTCCACGCGGCGCAGGTCGGCGGTGCGGTATGGGCCCTCGACGACCACTTCGAAAGGCTTGAGCACGCCTGGACTGACACCGGCGCTCGTCAGAGCGACGAGTCCCCGGTGGGCGTCACCCGCGCCGGGCAGATCGCCGGCCTGAGCTTCGCTGGGGTTCAGCTGGACGCCGTAGAAGAGTAGCGCCGCGACGATGGCCGCGCCTGCGCCGGCGACCGCGACCGGTCGCCGCATGACGAAGCGGCTCCAGCGGTTCCAGAACCCCCTGTCCGGATCGTCGCTCCCCTCGACGAGCCGCCGGGGCAGCACGCGAATGCTGTTGATGCGATGGCCGAGCGTGTAGAGGAGCGCGGGCAGAAGCGTGATCCCCGCCAGCACCGAGACAGCAGGAATGAGCATGCCGCCGATCCCGATCGAGCGGATGAACGGCAGCGGCAGCACCATCAGGCTCAACAGCCCCACCGCGACGGTCGATCCCGAGACGATCACGGAGCGGCCCGCGTGTTGCATCGTGGCCACGATCGCTCGCTCGCGGTCGGCGCCGTGCCGGAGCTCTTCGCGGAAGCGGAAGATCATCAGAAGCGCGTAGTCGATCGCCACCCCGAGCCCGACGAGGGCGACGAGGAACTGGACGATGATGGAGACGTTCGTCACGTACGTCAGCGCCCAGACGAGCGTGAAGGTGTTGAGGATCGAGGCGAGCGCGACGACCAGGGGCATCGCGATCGCCGGAAGCGTGCCGAACGTGAAGAGGAGGATGACGAGGGCCCCCACGCCCCCGATCAACACCTCGATGAGCACGCTCGGCCCCTCGGACTCTCCTTCGGCGGACTCGGAATACAGCGCGTCGACGCCCGTGACGAACGTGTCGACGTCCTCGGGTGCGGCCGAGGACAGCGCCTCGCGAGTCGGGTCGGTGTCGATACCCTCGAAGCTCGGCTGTCCGGGCAGGAAGATCTCCGCGAAGGCGACACTGCGATCCTCCGAGATGTACGCCTCGTCCCCGGTGGTGAAGTACGAGCTCATGCGAGCGCCAGGAGTCGCCTCGGCCGCACGCTCGAAGGCGGCCGCGACACCCTCCGCCCTCGTGATGTCGCCGTCGATGCGCTGGACGGCCACTAGGGGCGCGATCCGGCCCGTGCCGAGCGCCTCGACGGCGCGGGTGTTCGCCTCGTACGCGGAGTAGCCCGGGATCGAAAGCTCCTCGAACCACCGGTCGGAGAGCTGACCGGCCGAGAAGGCGCCGAGCGCCGTCAGGACGATCCAGACCCCGATGACGACGAACCGCCGTCGCACGATGAACCTGGCGAGCCGCTGCATTCGCGCGGATGCTAACCACGGGGGTCAGGTCTTGTAGCGCAACAGGCGCCGCACCTCTCGGGCGATCACGAGGTCCTCGCGGGCCTGCACGACTGCCACGCGAACGGTCGCGCCGGCCGGACTGACGTCACCCTCACCCTCGAGCGACTCGTTCGCGGTCGCATCGAGCTCCACGCCCAGGAAGCCGAGGCGCGCGCACACGCGCGCCCGCACGAGCCGGGAGCGCTCGCCGGCACCGGCAGTGAAGGCGAGCGCGTCGAGCCCGCCCAGGGAGGCTGTCATCGCGGACACGGCGGCCGCGATCCGGTGCACGTAGACGCCGAGCGCGAGGGCCGCCCCCTCGTGACCCTCTGCTTCGGCCTGCTCCAGCTCGCGTACGTGACCGGACAACCCGGAGAGCCCCTTCAAGCCTGACTCGCGTTCCAGCGCGTGATGAACCTCTTCGCTCGACACGCCGCACTCGCGCAGGAGGTAGATGAGGATGCCCGGATCGAGCGAGCCCGAGCGCGTGGCCATGGGCACGCCCTCGAGTGGGCTGAAACCCATCGTCGTGTCCACCGAGCGGCCTTCGAGCACGGCCGTGACCGAGCTGCCGCCTCCCAGGTGACAGACGACGAGCCGCCGTTCCCGAACGCGCTCGGCAGCCCACGCGACGGACAGCCCGTGGAACCCGTAGCGGCGAACGCCGAGGTCGCGCCAGCGGGCCGGCACCGCGTACTCGGCGGCCTCGGTCCGCAGACTGGCGTGAAACGCCGTGTCGAAGACGGCGACGTGAGGCACGTCCGTGAGCTCACGCTCGGCACGGTCGATGCCCGCGAGCGCGGGTGCGGTATGGAGCGGCGCGAGGCAAGAGAGATCCGCCAGCTCGCGCTTGACGGCGTCGTCGATCACGACGGGGCCCGTGAAGCGCGCGCCCCCGTGCACGACGCGGTGGCCCACGGCACCGACCCCGGACCGGCCGGCGTCCCCGACTGACTGAACGGTCTCCGTCGCGCCGTCGGGCGAGACGACGCTCAGCTTCAGGCTGGTCGAGCCCGCGTTGACGACGAGGACGTTCATGGGCGCGGCCTCCCATTCTCCCACGGGCTCGGTCGCGGATCGATGTATGGTCGGTGGAGTCTCGACAGCGGACCTCGGGCGGTTTACGATGGCGTCGAAGTGAATCCGAACGCCGCGACACTACGGCTGGCGGCCTTCCCACGGGTGGGTCTGGTGCAGGACGCGCTCCTCGTCGCCGCCGGCACGGCGATCGTGGCCGTCGCGGCTCAAATCACCGTGTCGCTGCCCTTCACGCCGGTGCCGCTCACCGGGCAGACGTTCGCGGTGGTACTCGTCGGCGCGTCGCTCGGCGCCGTTCGCGGCCTGGCGAGCCTCGGGCTGTACCTCCTGATCGGCATCGCGGGCGCACCGGTCTACGCCGACCGGGCTCACGGCTGGGAGGTCTTCACCGGGCCGACGGGCGGGTACATCGTCGGCTTCGTCGCCGCGGCGGCGGTCACCGGCTACCTGGCCGAGCGCCGCTGGGATCGCAAATTCTCGTCCGCCGTGGCGGCGATGCTGACCGGCAACGTGATCATCTACCTCGTCGGCCTTCCCTGGCTGGCCTCGGTGCTCGACACGAATCTCGAGAAGACGCTGGAGCTGGGCCTCTACCCGTTCGTACCGGGCGACGTCTTCAAGCTCTACCTCGCCGCCGTGCTGCTGCCCGGCGCCTGGCGTGTGGTAAAGCGGGTCTCCGACCGTTAGCAGCGGCCGGTTCGCCGGCCCGAGACACGACGTGGCGCGAAATCTCTACATCACGGCCATGGAGCCGGCGAGCGGCAAGTCTCTCGTCTCGCTCGGAATCATGGCGACCCTCGCGGGCAGGGTCGAGCGACTCGGCTTCTTCCGGCCCATCGTCCGCTCCGAGCCGGATCCCCAGGTCGAGCTAATCCGGCGGCAGTACAGGCTCAGCTCGGACGCGGACAGGATGGTCGCGCTCAGGCACGAGGAGGCGGCGAGGCTCGCGCCCTACGACGAGCTCCGCAAGCGCGTCGTCGCCGCGTACAAGGAGCTGGAGCAGGAATGCGACTTCGTGCTGTGCGAGGGAACCGACTTCACCGGCGCCGCGCCTGCACTCGACTTCGGGTTGAACGCCGACCTCGCCAACGAGCTCGGCGCGCCCGTCCTCGTGGTCGTTCGAGCCGGCACCGTAGACGAGACCGTGGCCGGCGTACGAGCCGCCCTCGCCGCACTGGCGCACCGGGGCTGCACGACACTCGGAGTCGTCGTGAATCGCGCCGACCCCGAGGCGATGGAGGAGATGAAGGCTCGTCTCGAGGGGGACCGCGACCTGGAGTCCGTGTACGTCCTCCCGGAGGTGCCCGCGCTGGCCCACCCGACCGTGGCCGATGTCGCAGCCGCGCTGGGCGCGCGGGTCGCGCTCGGCGCGAGCGGGAGGCTCGAGCGCGAGGTACGCGACGTACGCGTCGCCGCGATGAGCGTCGAGCACTTCGTCGACCACCTCGTGGAGGGAACGCTCGTGATCGTGCCCGGCGACCGGTCCGACATCTTGCTGGCGTGCCTCGCGTCCGTGACCTCCCCCGTGATCCCGGCGGTGGCAGGTGTTCTCCTCACGGGGGGATATGCCGTCGGGTCGAGAATCGGCAGGCTGCTGGAGGAGGCTCCGTTCCCACTGCTCGAGGTGCCCGATCTCACACACACCGCCGCGGCGGCGGTGCAGTCGGTCACGGCAGCGCTCCGGCCCGACGACGAGCGCAAGATCGCAACTGCGCTCGGCGTCTTCGAAGCGAACGTCGACTCCTCCGACCTCGCCCGGCGGCTCGAGCAGGAGCGGCCGGCGCGCATGACGCCGATCATGTTCGAGTACGAGCTGATCGAGCGCGCCCGGGCGGATCCCCGGCACATCGTCTTGCCGGAGGGGGAGGACGATCGCATCCTGCGCGCCGCCGAGATCCTGCTCCGGCGAGGCGTTGTCCAGCTCACGGTGCTGGGCGCCCCGGATGACATTCGCGGCCGAGCCGCCGCTCTCGGTCTGGACCTCGGGCGTGCGGAGATCGTCGATCCGGTGACGTCACCGCTTCTCGAGGCGTTCGCCGCTGCCTACCACGAGCTCCGCCGGCACAAGGGCGTGACGGCGGAGCTCGCGCTCGACCGGGTGGCCAACCCGAGCTATTTCGGGACGATGCTGTTGCAGACCGGCGCGGTGGACGGAATGGTGTCCGGTGCAGCGCACACGACGGCCGACACGATCCGCCCGGCGTTCGAGATCATCCGGCCCCGCGAGGGCGTCTCGGTCGTGTCGAGCGTTTTCCTCATGTGTCTCGCCGACCGGGTGCTCGTCTACGGCGACTGCGCCGTCAACCCCAAGCCGGACGCCGCGCAGCTAGCCGATATCGCGATCAGCTCCGCCGAGACGGCGACCAACTTCGGCATCGAGCCGCTCGTCGCGATGCTCTCCTACTCGACCGGCATGTCGGGCTCGGGTGAGGACGTCGACCGCGTCCGCGCCGCGACCGAGGAAGTCCGGGCCCGGCGGCCCGAGCTGAGGGTCGAGGGACCGATCCAGTACGACGCCGCAGTCGACGCCGGCGTCGCCGAGCTGAAGCTGCCCGGCAGCGACGTCGCCGGACGGGCCACGGTCTTCGTCTTCCCCGACCTCGAGGCCGGCAACGTCGCGTACAAGGCGGTGCAGCGCTCGGCCGGCGCGGTCGCCATCGGACCCGTCCTGCAAGGCCTCCGGAAGCCGGTCAACGACCTGAGCCGCGGCTGCACCGTAACGGACATCGTGAACACCGTCGCGATCACGGCCGTGCAGGCGCAGCTCGCCGGGCCGGCCGCCGACTGAGCCCGCCGGGACGTGTCCCGGGGCCTGACCCCGGGCGATGTCCGCTCGAGCCATGAGCTCCAGCCGGTCGCGACCGGCGCGAGCCGGTTCCTATTCGGCCGCGCCGGCAGCGTGCGCGATCAGATCGGCCGCACGCTCGGGGCCGAGCGTGCCCGTGTTGACCACCACGTCGTAGTGGGTCGGCATCTCACGGTCGATCGCATAGAACTTCTTCACGTACGCGGCTCGTGCGGCGTCGCCATCCTTGACGAGTCGCGCCGCCTCCCGGTGATCGACGCCCTCCGATGCCGCCAGATGCCTGATCCGAATCTCCGGCAGCGCGGTCAGGAGCACCCGCAGAACGCCGTCGCGCCCGGTCAGCGCCATCGAGGCCGCGTGGGCGACGATGACCGCGTTGCCCTCCCCGGCGATCTCCTCGATCACGGCCCTGATCAGCTCACGGTACGACTCCTCGCGAGAGCCACGGAGGGCCGACGCCTCCATGCCGATGTAGCCGGAGGCGGCTCCTGCGTCCGCCAGTAGGTCGACGATACGGAGAAGACGCGACTTCCGGTGCTCTGTGTCCGCCAGGACGCTCGAGTCGACGCCGCCTCGC
>JACCTQ010000006.1 GCA_013812265.1 Actinomycetota bacterium | reverse complement strand
CGGCGCTCAGAACGCGATCGACGACGAGATCGACCTGCTCGTCAGCGGCGAGGATCTCGCGCAGACGCGCGGCCGGTGTCTCGCCGCCGAGTTGCTTGACGACCTCGGCCAGCGGCCAGTACGTGATCCCTTCGCCGTACGGCAGACAGCGACCGATGAGCACGTGCGCGCGGTCGCGCACATTGCCGACGAGCTCACGAGCCAGGCGGGACTTGCCGATGCCAGGCGCGCCGACGACTGTAACGAGCTCAACTGCGCGCTCTTGGGCGGCGTCCGTGAATGCCCGCTCGAGCAACACCAGCTCGTCCGAGCGGCCTACGAACGGCGTGTCGAGGTGCCGCGTGAACGCGGGGACGTCGGCCAGCACGTCGATCAGCCGCCACGCCGGCACCGGTTCGCTTTTGCCCTTCAGTGCCAGAGCCTCGACCGGCTCGGCGACAATCGCCTCGCCGGCCAGCGCCCGGGTGGCGTCACCGAGGAGGATCTCTCCCGGTGCGGCGGCCTGCTCCAGCCGTGCGGCCACGTTGACCGCATCGCCTGTCGCAAAGCGCTGCCCGTCTGCGGCGTCGCCCGCGACCACCTCGCCGGTGTTGATCCCGATACGGGCTCGCAGCTCGAGCCCCTCGTCCCGCTCCAGCTCGTCGTTCAACCGTTGCAGTGCCGCCCGCATGTCGATCGCGGCACGGACCGCACGAACGGGGTCGTCCTCGTGAACCTGAGGAATGCCGAACACCGCCATGACGGCGTCGCCGATGAACTTCTCCACGATGCCCCCGTGCCTTTCGACCGCGGTCTGCATCGCATCGAAGTACCAGCCCATCACGCGCCGCGTCGCCTCCGGATCCAGCAGCTCGCCGAGCGCCGTCGAACCGGTGACGTCGGCAAAGACGATCGTCACGGTCTTGCGCACCTCACGCGGTGACCCGAGTGCCTCCAGCGGGGCGCCGCACATCCCGCACAGGCGAAAGCCGGCTGGATTCTCCTGGCCGCACTGCGGGCACGCGGGCACGTCGCCGAGTCTACGACGCGTGCGTGCCGGGTGGCTATGCGACGCCGATGAGCCCTGCGACGTCCCGCCCGATTGCGTGCCGCCGCCGACCGACCGACACGGTCACCGGCCCGCCGAGCGGGGCTGAGGCTCGGACGGTAACGCGCTTGCCCGGAATGAGCAGGAGGCTCTTCAGGTAGCTGAGCAGCTCGGGGTCGCGGTCGGGAACGCGTCGAATCGTGGCATGCTCGCCCGGCTCGAGCGAAGCGAGTGGCCGCAGCGAGGACGGTCGAAGGTTCAACTGCGCGTCCGGAATCGGATCGCCGTGAGGATCATGAGTTGGAAAGCCGAGCGATTCGTCGATCCGCGCTTCCAGCTCCTCGGAGAGGGCATGCTCGAGACGATCGGCCTCCATGTGGACTGCGTCGAGCGGCAGCCCGAGGGTCTCGGCCAGGTACTGCTCGAGGAGACGGTGATGCCGGATGACTTCGAGCGCAATGCGCTCGCCCGCCTTCGTGAGCGAAGCGCCTCGGTACGGCTCGTGCTCCACGAGCTCGAGAGCGGCAAGCTTCTTGAGCATCGCTGTGGCTGACGGAGGCTCGACACCCAGCCTCGCGGCCAGCGCGGACGTCGCCACACGGCCGTGCTCCGCCTGAAGCTTGTAGATCTCCTTCAGATAGTCCTGAATCGAGTCGGTGAGCGTGGGTTTCACGTTAGCTAGTCTACAATTTAGACATGACTAAGTTTTCGCGACGCCGTTTGCTGGCGGGCGCCGCCCCGGTTGTAGCCTCTGTTCCTCTCGCGAAGCTCGCATGGCCGTCCGGCGCTCACGCGCAGGACCGACAGGCCCTACATGACAAGCACCAGGCCCACAGGGGGCATGCGGCCATGCTCGGCCCGAGTGTCCCTGCACCAGGCGGTCCCCATGCCCTCGACTCCCTGCTGGTGCCGCCGCCCGCGCTTCCCCACGAGCCGGGGCGTGTCCGCGAGTACACGCTGACCGCCATCGACAAGGAGATCGAGGTCGCGCAGGGCGTGCGCTTCGCAGCCTGGACCTACAACGGCACGGTTCCCGGCCCGGTGATTCGCGCGACCGAGGACGACGTCCTGCGCGTCACATTCGTGAACGGTGGATCTCATCCGCACACGATCCACTTCCACGGCATTCACCCCTCCAACATGGACGGCGTGTTCGAGATCGTGGAGCCCGGCGACTCATTCGTCTACGAGTTCCCTGCCCGGCCGTACGGGATGCATCTCTACCACTGTCACGCCACGCCGCTCAAGAAGCACATCCACAAGGGCCTGTACGGCTCGTTCATCATCGATCCGCCGAAGCCGCGCAAGCCGGCACAGGAGCTCGTCATGGTGATGAACGGCTATGACACCGACGGCGACGGCGAGAACAATTTCTACACCGTGAACGGCCTCGCTTTCTACTACGCGAAGTACCCGATCAGGGTGAAGCGCTCGCAGACCGTGCGGATCTACCTCGCGAACCTGACCGAGTTCGATCTCGTCAACTCGCTTCACCTGCACGGCGACTTCTTCAGGTATTACCCGACGGGCTCGACGGGCCAGTTCGAGTACACCGACACCGTGATGCAGTGCCAGGGCCAGCGGGGGATCATCGAGATCGATTTCGCCAGCACGGGCCTGTTCATGTTCCACGCTCACCAATCCGAGTTCGCCGAGCTCGGCTGGATGGGCTTCTTCGACGTCACCGACTAGATGGCGTCGGACTCCGTAGCCGTCGGGGGGTCGGGCGACGCCCGCTGGCGCCTGTGGGCGCTCCTTCCGCTGCTCTTGCTCGTTGGCGCAGTGTCCCTCTTCGCGGTTGCCGGAGGATCGCTCGTCGGCCTGATCGGCCGCAACGCCCCGCAGCCCGACGAGTTCGACATAAGGCGCATCGAGTTCAAGCAGGGCGAGATACGGATTCGCGTCACCAACCCGCAGCGCGACGAGCTGACGATCGGCACGGTGACGGTCGACGACGCGGTGGTGCCTTTCACGCTCGATGGACCGCAGACACTGGGACGCCTTCGCTCGAGCACCATTCTCATCCCGTTCGACTGGGTCGAAGACGAGCCCATCTCCGTGGGCGTGACGAGCTCGACCGGCATCCAGACGACCGAGGCGATTCCGGCTGCGGTCGAGACGCCGTCGGCGTCGCCAAGCAGTTTCCTCGGTTACGGCATCATCGGGTTTCTCGTCGGGATCGTCCCCATTGCAGTTGGACTGCTCTGGCTGCCCTCGCTTCGCCGCGCCTCTCCCCGCTGGCTGTCGGCCTTCATGGCGCTCACCGCCGGGTTGCTGACATTTCTCGCTGTCGGGGCCCTCTCCGAGGCACTCCAGTTACAGGCGGCTCTACCGAGCGCGCTCGGGGGCGCCGGCCTCGTCCTGTTGGGGGTGGCGGTGAGCTACTTGACGCTTACGTTTCTCTCACATCGTTTCTCGTCCGACAGCCGCTCGTCCGGCGCCGGCCTCGGCGGCCTGGCGCTCGCGACCCTCGTGGCGATCGGAATCGGCCTTCACAACCTCGGCGAGGGTCTTGCGATCGGCTCGTCGTTCGCCCTCGGCGAGCTCGCCCTCGGCACGTTTCTGATCGTGGGGTTCATGATTCACAATGTCACCGAGGGGCTGGGAATTGCGGCACCGGCCGCCGAAGCAGAGCGAGTGAGCAAAGCGCGTCTCGCCGTGTTGACGCTCGTCGCGGGCGCACCCGCGATTCTCGGTGCCTGGATCGGCGGTTTCGTCACGAGCGACGTCCTCGGCGTCGTCTTCTTTGCCGCCGCGGCAGGGGCGGCAGCCGAGGTCGTGGTCGAGGTTGGGCGGTACATCGTTCGCCGGACGGGCGAACGCCTCAGCTCGCCGTACGTGCTCGGCGGGTTCCTGGCCGGCGTCCTGGTGATGTACGCGACCGGCCTATTCGCCGGATAGACTCGCGAAAGGGGTCAGGTCTTGCACTGCAACAGCCTTCGGCGCGAACATTTGCGTCGCCAGCGTCCTGCTTGTCGCTCCTTCGACGCATTCACTGCGTTCGTAGGACGGAAGCGAGCGAGAAGATGCGACCCTGCGATCGAACTGGCGCCCGCCGATTTTGTTGCGGTGCAAGACCTGACCCCAGGAGCAAGCAAGCGATGGGCCGGCCGAGCCGAGCGGGGAACCGATCCGCGCGCCGGATTCCAGCGACCACCGGGCTTGCGGCTCAGAGCCACAAGCGGCGGGCTCACGGCGTCGATCGCAGCGATTCTGGTCGCGCTCGTCGCCGCGACCGGCCTGGGCTGCGGTGAGTCCGTAGTAGAGGCCAAGGCTGCTCCGGACCTCTCCGACCGGCCCATCCGGGTCGTCACGACCATCGGGATGATCACCGACATCGTCGAGAACCTCGGCGGCCCGAGAGTCGAGGTGACCGGTCTAATGGGCCCGGGCATCGACCCGCACGTCTACAAGGCCAGCGAAGGCGACGTTATCGAGCTCGCGGAGGCGGACGCGGTCTTCTACGGAGGGCTCCACCTGGAGGCGAAGCTCGCGGAGGTCTTCGAGCGGATGCGCGGACGGGTGCGCACGTTTGCGGTTACCGACGGCATCCCACGCAGCCTCCTGCTGACGTCGGCCGCTTTCGCCGGCAACTACGACCCACACGTCTGGTTCGACGTGACGCTGTGGATGCGAGCGACGGAGGCCGTGCGGCAGGCCCTGACCCGGCTCGACCGGGTTCACGCCGCGCTCTACCGTGTGAACACCCGCCGTTACCTCGCGCGGCTGCGGGAGCTCCACGCGTACGTCCAGCGCCGAGCCGCGCTCGTTCCTCGCGAGCGGCGCGTGATTATTACGGCGCACGATGCCTTCAACTATTTCGGACGACGCTACGGCTTCGAGGTGCGCGGCCTACAAGGAATCAGCACGGCTTCGGAGGCAGGCACCGCCGACGTGCGAGCGCTGGCGGAGTTCATCGTAGAACGGAAGATCCCGGCCGTGTTCGTGGAGTCGTCCGTCTCGCCTCGCGCGCTCGAAGCGGTTCGCGAAGCGGTACAGAGCCGTGGCTTCGACGTCTCCATCGGCCGCCAGCTCTTCTCGGATGCGATGGGCGATCCGGGCACGCCGGAAGGGACGTACGTCGGGATGGTGCGGCACAACATCGACTCGATCGTCGCCGGCTTGCTGGGGCAGAAGCCCGATGCCTGAACCTCTCTCGCCCGCGATCGAGGTCACCGACCTGACGGTCGCCTACCGCGACCGTCCGGCGCTCTGGGACGTGGATCTCACGGTCCCGCGCGCCGTCCTGCTCGCCGTCGTAGGCCCGAATGGGGCCGGCAAGACGACGCTGATCAAGTCGATCCTCGGCCTCATCAAGCCTGCTGCCGGCCGCATTCTCGTCCACGGCCGGCCCTACGAGGAGCAGCGCCGCCTCGTTGCATACGTTCCCCAGCGGGGGAGCGTCGACTGGGACTTCCCGACGAGCGTTCTCGACGTGGTGATGATGGGCCGGTACGGCGCGCTCGGGTGGGTGCGCCGTCCAGGAAGGCGCGAGCGCGAGGCCGCGCTCGCGGCCCTCGGGCAGACAGGGATGGCGGACTTCGCCGGACGCCAGATCAGCCAGCTCTCGGGCGGGCAGCAGCAGCGCGTCTTCCTCGCGCGCGCTCTCGTCCAGGACGCCCAGATCTACCTCATGGACGAGCCGTTCCAGGGCGTCGACGCAACCACGGAAGTAGCGATCGTCGAGCTCCTCCAGGAGCTGCGCGCGCAGGGGAGGACCGTGATCGTCGTACACCACGATCTGCAGACCGTCGCGGAGTATTTCGACTGGGTCGTGCTTCTGAACGTGCGGAGAATCGCGAGCGGGCCCGTGGACGAGGCGTTCACCGAGGCGAACCTGCGGCTCGCCTACGGCGGCCGGGTGGCCTTCCTCGGCGCCAACGGACGGTCGCCTACAGGCGCGGAGCCGGCCGCCGAGGCCTGATGCTCGCGAGCGTTTTCGGCGATCTCTTCACCGATCACACGGTGCGGACGGTGGCGCTCGGGGCAGGCACGCTCGGGATCGTCAGCGGCGCGCTCGGGACCTTCGCCGTTCTGCGCAGGCAGAGCTTGCTGGGGGACGCTATCTCGCACGCCGCCCTGCCGGGGATCGCTCTCGCCTACATGCTCACGGGGAGCAAGGCGCCGCTCGTGCTCGTGCTCGGCGCAGCGGTCGCCGGCTGGGTCGGCACGCTGCTCGTGATGAGCATCGTCCGGTCGACTCGTGTCAAGTACGACACCGCGCTCGGCCTCGTCCTGTCGGTCTTCTTCGGCGTGGGCCTCGTTCTACTGACCTTCATCCAGCGGCGGCCCGACGCGAGCCAGGCCGGCCTGGACAAGTTCCTGTTCGGCCAGGCTGCCTCGCTCCTCGACCGGGACCTCGTCGTGATGGCATCGCTTGGCGCCGTCGCCCTCGGGGGTACCTTCGTGCTCTGGAAGGAGTTCAAGCTCCTGACCTTCGACCCCGACTTCGCCGGCACGCTCGGGCTACCGGTCAGGCTCCTCGACGTGCTGCTCACCGGCCTGCTCGTGCTCGCGATCGTCGTCGGATTGCAGACCGTCGGCGTCGTGCTCATGAGCGCGATGGTCGTAGCGCCGGCGGCCGCGGCACGTCAGTGGACCGATCGCTTGGGAACGATGACCTGCCTTGGGGCTCTCTTCGGGGCCGTGGCCGGGGTGAGCGGAGCTCTGGTCTCGAGCGAGGCGAGCCGCCTGCCGACCGGACCTACGATCGTGCTCTGCGCGGGCGCCGTCGTGCTCAGCTCGCTGCTTCTGGCGCCGAACCGCGGTCTGGTCTGGCGTTGGTCTCGCGATCGCCGTAGCAGACGGCGCCTCGCGGTGAGCGCCGTGCTCGCCGATCTCGACACCCTGGCAGCCGAGCACGGCAGCCTGGGGCGCACGCATCCTGTGGCGGTGCTCGAGACGATGCGGTCTGGCGCGGCGGCCGTGGAGCGCAGCCTGGAGCGGCTCGAGGAGCGCGGCTGGGCTCGGCGGGACGAGGAGGGCGAGTGGGGGATAACCGAGGCGGGCCGGGAGGAGGCCGGCCGCCGCTTCGGAGGTACGGAGACTGCCGGGGCGGACGCGTGAGTACGCCACAGATCGAGATCCAGGCAATCGCCGCCGTGGTCGCGGCGGCCTGTGCGCTGCCCGGCGTCTTCCTCGTGCTGCGGCGCATGGCCCTGATCAGCGACGCCATCAGCCACGCGATCCTGCTCGGGATCGTGCTCGCCTTCTTCGTTGTCGAGGATCTGGCTTCGCCGGTTCTCATCGTGGGGGCGGCCCTCGTAGGCCTTTTGACGGTCGTACTGGTCGAGCTGCTCAGGCGGACACAGCTCGTTCGCGAGGACGCCGCGATCGGGCTCGTCTTCCCCGTCTTGTTCAGCGCGGGGGTCATCCTCGTCTCCCGGTTTGCGGACAGCGTCCACCTCGACATCGACGCGGTCCTGCTCGGCGAGCTCGCATTCGCGCCGTTCGACCGCTTCGTCCTGGCCGGGTACGACCTGGGCGCCCGTGCGCTCTATGTCATGGGGGCGATCCTGCTCCTCAACCTCGCCTGCCTGCTCGTCTTCTACAAGGAGCTGAAGCTGGCGACGTTCGACGCCGCACTTGCGGCCGCCCTCGGCTTCTCGCCTGCATTCGTCCACTACGGCCTCATGTCTCTCGTCTCGGTGACGGCCGTCGGGGCGTTCGATGCTGTCGGGTCGATCCTGGTCGTGGCGCTCATGATCGCTCCGCCGGCCGCCGCCTACCTCCTGACCGATCGCCTGGCGTGGATGCTCTGCCTGAGCGTGGCAGGAGGGGTAGCAAGCGCGCTGGCCGGTTACTGGCT
>JACCTQ010000356.1 GCA_013812265.1 Actinomycetota bacterium | reverse complement strand
TCGATGACGGGCTATCGCTCGGGCTTCGTCGCGGGCGACCCCGAGCTGATCGCGGCGCTCCGAAAGTTCCGCCCCACAGTAGGAACCGCGCCGCAGGAGTTCGTGCAGCGCGCCTCCATCGTCGCCTGGAGTGACGAGGAGCACGTCGAGCACGTTCGCGCGGTGTACGGGGCCAAGCGGGAAGTCTTTCTCGACCTGTTCCGGAGGAAGGAGGTTCCGCTCGCGGGTAGTCGCGCGACCTTCTATCTCTGGATCCGCGTCCCCGGCGACGAGCCGTCAGAGTGGTTCGCCCGGCGGCTGCTCGAGTACGGCGTCCTCCTGGCTCCGGGGTCGTACTTCGGTGCGGCGGGCGAGGGGTACGCTCGCCTCTCGCTCGTGCCGACTCTGGAAGACTGCCAGCGGGCGGCGGGCATTCTCGAGGAGGCGCTGTGAGCGGAGTCGAGCAGATGATCGAGCAGCTCGATCGCGGCGAGGTGCGCGTGGCCGAAAAGCATGGAGACGAATGGGTGGTGAACGAGGAGGCGAAGCGCGCGGTGCTCGAGTACTTCCGCGTGCGGGAGCTCGAGCCGCAGGAGGTAGGCCCCTTCGAGTACCTGGACAAGATCCCGCTGAAGCGGAATTACGCCGAGCTCGGCGTGCGGGTCGTACCGCCCGCCGTCGCGCGCTACGGAGCGTTCCTCTCACGGGGCGTGGTGCTCATGCCGAGCTACGTGAACATCGGCGCCTGGGTCGGCCCCAACACCATGGTCGACACCTGGGCGACGGTCGGATCGTGCGCGCAGATCGGTGCCGACGTGCATCTCGCGGGCGGTGTCGGAATCGGCGGCGTGCTGGAGCCCGTCAACGCGCGCCCGGTAATCGTTGAAGACGGCGCGTTCATCGGCTCGCGTTGCATCATCACGGAGGGTGTGCTGATCGGCGCCGAGGCGGTCCTGGCGCCGAACGTGTCCCTGACGGGTTCCGTGCCCGTGATCGACGTGATGGGGCCCGAGCCCGTCGAGCACCGGGGCTACGTGCCGCCGCGCTCGGTGGTCGTGCCGGGGACGCGGCCGCGCGACTTCCCCGCCGGGACGTACCAGCTCGCCTGTGCGCTCATCATCGGCCGGCGCAGCGAGTCCACCGATCGCCGGACGAGCCTCAACCAGGTCCTGCGCGACTTTCACATCGGGACGTAGCGGCAGCAGCGGTCAGAGCCGCTGGGCCGGACCGGTGAGGAAAGCCCGGCCACCCTCGAAACGGACATCCAGGGCTCCCCCGGGAAACCGGACGCGGCCTGGATTGAGGCCGAGCGCCGCTGCCACAGCGATCGCACTCGTGCCCGAGGAGCTCGTCTCCCCCACCCCGCGCTCCCAAACTCGCGCCGTCGCCTCGTGAGGTCCGTCGAGGCGCGCGACCTGAACGTTCGTCCGGTCGGGAAAGCGGGGGTGTGTCTCTAGAAGGACCCCCAGACGAACGATCTCCGCGGGATCACCGCGCACGACCGCGTGCGGGTTTCCGACGGACACCCGGACGACCTCCACACCCGCGATCTGCTCCGCGGGCCACACCGTCACCTCGCCCAGGTCCTGCTCCACGAGAAATTCGTCCAGCATGCGAGCCGCAACCGAGAGCGCGCCGACGCGGACGGTGACGGCCTTTGCGCCTGTGCTCTCCGCGAGCCACCGGGCGGCGATCCGCGTTCCGTTCCCGGACATCTCGGCCAGCGAGCCGTCCGGGTTCCAGATCCTGATCTCGGCCCAGTCGGGTCCGGTGTCGACGACCTCCAGCACTCCGTCCGTGCCGGGGCTCGCCGTGCGGGCGATTTCCGCGGTGAGCTCAGCGCCCTCCACGAGCAGGTACACGTTCCCGAGCGCGTGCCATGTCGACGATCTCATCGGCGATCTCGCCCGGCGGGCGGTCGCCGCCGACGGTAACAAGCCCGGGAATCCTGCGCATCCACTTGCGCTGGTAGGCAGCGTAGCGCCGAGTGGCGACGACGATTGCCTCGAACGCCTGCTCGAGCGGGAGCTCGGCCACCTCGCGGAGGCCGACGACGTGTCGAGCGGTGCGCGAGATCGGTCCGGCGAGCGCCGCTCTGACCTCGTCTTCGACCCCGCGCTCGAACATGGCCCGGGTACGTCCCTCGATGCGGCGCTCCAGCACGTCCTTCGGGACATCGAGTCCGAAAGCAATGGTCGGGCGACGCGTTTCGTTGGTCCAGAGACGGTCCCGGTCCGGCCGTAGCGAGGTTCCCGCTTCCATGAGCTCGAGCGCGCGCACCACCCGGCGTCGGTCGTTCGGATGCACTGCGGCGGCGGCAGCAGGGTCGTGCTCGGCGAGCAGGCCGTGGGCGTGATCGGGTCCTTTGTCGTCGTACACGGCCTCCCAGCGGTCCCGGGCACCCGGCGGCGGCGCCGGCGGGAGTCCCAGATCGGCGAGCGCGGCGCGTAGGTAGAGGCCCGTTCCTCCCACGACGATCGGCGTCCGACCGGCGCTCAGGATGCCGTCGATCGCAGCGTGTGCAAGCCGCTGGTATTCGCCGACGGACGCCTCGTGAGCGAGTGGCCAGATGCCCACGAGCTGTGCGGGGCCTTGCGGCTGGTTCGTGAGGATCGGCAAGCCGCGGTAGACCTGCATCGAGTCGGCGGAGACGACGTCCGCCGAAATCCTGCTCGTCAGTTCCTCTGCGACCGCGCTCTTTCCCGAGCCGGTCGGGCCAAAGATCGCGAGGACGTGGTTGCTCGGCGTCAGACAGCGACGAGCGCGACTTCGCGTCCGCTCAACGTCGTCGAGGTGGCGCGCTCGATGTGCACGTGAACGAGATCACCGGGCACCCCGCCGCCGCTGAAGTTGACGGTCGTGTTCCGACGGGTCCTCCCGCGCAGGACCGAGGGATCCGTGCGGCTCGGGCCTTCGACCAGGACCTCCTCCGTTCGGCCCACCCGTTCGGCGTTTCGCAGGCGAGCTGATCGCTGCACGACGTCGACCAGCCTCTCGATTCGTTCCCGTTTCACGTCTTCGGACACCTGATCCGGCATCGTGGCCGCCTCCGTCCCATGGCGGGGTGAGAAGACGAACGTGAATGCGCTGTCGAAGCCGACTTCCTTCACAACCTCCAGCGTCTCGTGGAAGTCCGCCTCGGTCTCGCCGGGGAAGCCCACGATGATGTCGGTGGTGAGCGCGAGATCGGGGATTCCCGCTCGCATCTCGTCCACGAGCTTCAGATAGCGCTGACGGCCGTACGTGCGCCGCATCGCCTTCAGAATGCGCGTGGAACCGGACTGAAGGGGCAGATGCGCGTGCTCGCACACCGCGGCGCATTCGGCCATCGCTTCGATCACCGGCACGCGAAAGTCCTTCGGATGCGGGCTGGTGAAGCGGATTCGCTCGATACCGTCGATGGCATCGACCGCGCGGAGGAGCTCACCGAACTCCGTGCGAACGTCGGGCAACAGGTCCCGGCCCCACGAGTTCACGTTCTGGCCGAGCAGCGTCACCTCGCGGACGCCCGCGCTTGCCAGCCGAGTGACCTCGCCGACGATGTCACCCGGTCGCCGGCTCTGCTCGCGACCTCGCACGGACGGCACGATGCAGTAGGAGCACTTCGAGTTACAGCCCATCGAGATCTGCACCCAGGCCTGGAACGGGCGCTCCCGGCGAGCGGGAAGATCACCCGCGAACGAGCGCCACTCGGCGAAGCGCCCGCGCGGAGCCTGGCCGCCGGTGCCGATCCAGTCGGCGAGGTGCGGGATCGAGCCGGGCCCGAACGCGACATCGACGTACGGGTACAGGTCGAAGAGCCGCTCCCGTTGCGCCTCGGCATAGCAGCCCCCCACCGCAATCACCTTGTCGGGCTCGCGCTGCTTGAGCGCCGCCGCCTGGGCCAGGTGAGCGGCGAAGCGCTGATCGGGCTTCTCGCGGATGGTGCAGGTGTTGAAGACGATGACGTCGGCCTCGTGCTGATCGGGAGCCTCCCCCAGTCCCAGCTCCTCGAGCATCCCCTTGATGCGCTCGGAATCGTGAGCGTTCATCTGGCAACCGAACGTGGTGACGTGGTAGCGCTTCATGGAAGGATCATTGTAGGGCGGCTGCTCGGCAGTAGCTCGGTCGCGCCGCCTTGCCGAGCGGGTGGCCGGCGGAGGCGAGCTTGGCTCGCCGGGAGCCCAACCGGCAAGATGGAGAAGCTACGGACAAGAAGCGGGCTCATGGGGGAAACATGGTTTTCCCCATGCTTAAGAGGAGGGGGATCATGGGGGAACCAGGGGTTCCCCCATGATCACTTTGCAACCTCGATCGCACGGCTCTCGCGGATCACTGTCACCTTGACCTGTCCCGGGTATTCGAGCTGATCCTCGATCTCGCGGGCGATCTCGTGTGACAGCAACACTGCCCCGTCGTCGTCCACCTCGGTGGGCTTCACCATGACCCGGATCTCGCGTCCCGCCTGGAGCGCGTAGACCTTCTCGACGCCCTTCTTCTTGGAAGCAAGCTCCTCGAGCGCCCCGAGCCGCTTGATGTAGTTCTCGAGACTCTCTCCGCGAGCACCGGGACGTGAGGCCGAGATCGCATCGGCGGCGATCAACAGCACGGCTTCGACCGTCTGCGGCTGCACCTCGTAGTGGTGAGCCTCGATCGGATGCACGACGTGCTGAGTCTCGCCGTAGCGCTTGGCGTACTGCGCCGAGATGAGCGCATGCGATCCCTCGACTTCGTGTGTCATCGCTTTACCGAGGTCGTGGAGAAGAGCCGCGCGCTTGACCGTCTTGGTGCTTGCGCCGAGCTCGGTTGCCATGATCCCGGCGAGATGCACGACCTCGAGCGTGTGCTTGAGCACGTTCTGGCCGTAGCTCGTGCGAAAGCGGAGGCGTCCCAGGATCTTGACGAGCTCCTCGTGGAACTCCCCACAGTTCGCCTCGAACACGGCTTGCTCGCCCGCCTGCACCATGTGCTCGTCGAGCTCCGCCTTGGACTGGTAGTACATCTCCTCGATCCGGGCGGGATGAATTCGCCCGTCCTCGATCAGCTTGGCGAGCGTTATCTTCGCCACCTCTCGCCGAACGCCGTCGAATGATGACAACACCACGGCGTTCGGCGTGTCGTCGATGATGATCTCGACGCCGGTGAGGCTCTCGAGGGCACGAATGTTGCGGCCCTCCCGACCGATGATCCGGCCCTTCATGTCGTCCGAGGGCAGCTCGACCAGTGAGACCGTCGTCTCGGCTGCGTGGCTTGCCGCCACGCGCTGGAGCGCGTCGGCGACGAGGTTGCGAGCGCGCCTCTTCGCCTCGTTGCGCGCTTCCTCTTCGAGCTGGCGCACGCTCTTCGCGAGCTCGTGCCTCACGAGCTCCTCCGAGCGTTCGAGCATGTGCCCCTTCGCCTCGTCGATGGTCATGCCCGAGATCCGCTCGAGCTCTCTCAGCTCCTGCTCCCGCGCCTGCTTCAGCTCTTCCTGGAGCTCTTTTGCATGCGTCTCACGATCTGCGAGGCCCTGCTCTCGCCGCGAGACCTCGGTCAGCCTTCGCTCGATCTCTTCGTCTCTAGAGTTCAAGCGCTCCTCGACCTTGCCGATCTGCGAGCGGCGTTCACGCAGTTCCTCCTCGGACTCCGCGCGGAACTTCACCGACCCTTCGCGGGCCTCGATCTGCGCCTCTCTCCGAATCGCCTCGGCCTCTCGCTGTGCTTGCTCCAGAATCGCGTCACGATTTCGGCGGGTCGTGTCGGAGGTGGAAGCATTGAGCGTGCGGAGCACCAACGCGCCCACGACCCCGCCGA
>JACCTQ010000353.1 GCA_013812265.1 Actinomycetota bacterium | reverse complement strand
GAGCGGCTGTAGTCGCGTGACGCCGCTCCAGTCACTTCGCCGGTCGAGCAGCTCCGGCCGCGCCATGCAGAGCAGCAGGATCGGGGCGCCGGTCGACAGGAAGGCGACGTGCTCGAGGAGCTCGAGGAAGACGTCCTCGCCCCACTGAATGTCGTCGAACACGGCGACAAGCGGCCCCTCGGCCGCGACCGCCTCGAGCAGCTTGCGGAACGCCCATGCGATCTCGTCGGTCGAAGACGTGCCGCCCTCGCCGAGGAGCACGGCGAGTGCGTCGGCCGCAACCGGATCGAGCCCGACCCGCGACCGCTGCGCCTCGAGCTGCTTCAGCACCTCCACGACGGGCCAGTAGGTGATCCCCTCCCCGTAGGAGAGGCAGCGTCCGCGGACGACCGTCGCCTCGGCGGCGGCCAAGAACTCCGCCGCGAGGCGCGACTTTCCCACCCCCGCCGCTCCGACGACCGTGACCAGCTCGCAGCCGGTCCCACCGCACGCCCGCTCCCACGCCTCGGCGAGCGCTCCCAACTCCCGCTCGCGTCCGACCAGGGGCGAGTCGAAGCGCCGTTCCGCGGCCGCAGTCGAGACGGCCACGAGTCGCCAGGCGGGCACGGGCTCACGCTTGCCCTTCAACGCCAGAGGCTCGACGGGCTCCACCTCGACCGCGTCTCGAGCCAGGCGCAGCGTCGTCTCGCCGAGCAGGGTCTCGCCGGGCTGTGCGGCCTGCTGCAGCCGCGCGGCAACGTTGACGGCGTCACCGGTCGCCAGCCGCTCCTCGGTGCCTGTGACCACCTCGCCGCTACAGACGCCGATCCGCCCCTCGATGCCCAGCTCGGGCAGGGCCAGTTGCATCTCGGCCGCCGCCTGCAGCGCGCGCACGGCATCGTCTTCGTGCACGGCCGGCAACCCGAAGACCGCCATCACGGCGTCGCCGATGAACTTCTCGACCAGGCCGCCATGGCGCTCGACGATCGACTTCATGCGCTGGAAATAGCGCGCCAGCAGGGCGCGGAGCGCCTCCGCGTCGAGCGACTCGCCGAGCGCGGTCGAACCGGCGACGTCACAGAACAGCACGGTCACGACCTTGCGCTGCTCGCGCGCCCGCCCGTCCGCTCGCGCGCCGCACTCAGGACAGAACCTGACCGAGCCGGCGGCCTCGTACCCGCACACAGCACAGGTGGCCACGCCGGAAGTCTAGGAGCGCGCGGTCAGAGCAACCAAGATGATCTTCGACTACGGGACGGGCAGTTTCTGAGCTCCTGCTCCGTTTTGTCCGCTGGACAGCGGAGCGGGGTCGCCTCATGATGGTGCGCGATGGTGAGCGATCTCCCGACCGGCGTCGTGACGTTGCTGTTCACGGACGTGGAGGGCTCGACGCGGCTGCTACACGAGCTCGGCGACGACTACGGGGAGGCGCTGCACGAGCATCGGCGGCGACTCCGCGCGGCGTTTGCCGTGCACGAGGGCGTCGAGGTCGACACGCAGGGTGACGCGTTCTTCGTCGCCTTCGCTCGCGCGTCGAACGCCGCCGCCGCCGCCGCGGACGGCCAGCGCGCACTTGCCGACGGGCCGATACGTGTGCGGATGGGGCTGCACACGGGCGAACCGCGGCTGACCGAGGAGGGTTATGTCGGCTTCGACGTCCACAAGGGCGCGCGTATCGCCGGCGTCGGCCACGGCGGGCAGGTGCTTCTGTCGCAGACGACCTGCGCGCTCGTGGACGCGAACGTCCGCGACCTGGGCGTACACCGCCTCAAGGATCTCAGCGCGCCGGAGCGCATCTATCAGCTCGAGTGGTGTTGACTATCAGCTGGGAGCTCGCTTGATCGTGCCGACCGCCACGACCACCACGTTCGACCGCTCGACCGACCTGCTCGAGCGTTCGCACCACCTTGCAGCGCTGCGCCAGTCGCTCGCGGCCGTGCGCAGCACCTCGCGCGGCCGCCTGCTCCTGGTCGGCGGCGAGGCGGGAGTCGGGAAGACCGCTCTCATTCGGCAGTTCTGCGACGAGCAGCGTCGCTCGGTGCGGATCCTCTGGGGAGCATGCGACGCGCTCTTCACGCCCGCCCCCCTCGGGCCGCTACTCGACATCGCCGAGCCCGGCGGCGAGCTCGAGGCACTCGTCGAGAGCGGCGCGAAGCCGCACGAGGTTGCAGCCATGCTCGTGCGTGAGCTCCGGACGCGACCGACGGTCTTCGTGCTCGAGGATGTCCACTGGGCGGACGAGGCGACGCTCGACGTTCTCAAATTGCTGGGTCGGAGAGCGGAGACGGTTCCCGCGCTCATCGTGGCGAGCTACCGCGACGACGAGCTCGACCGTGCCCACCCGCTGCGCATCGTGATCGGGGAGCTCGCGGCGAACGCGGCGATCGGCCGGCTCAAAATCGCGCCGCTGTCCCCGGTGGGCGTGGCGGCGCTCGCCGAACCCCATGGCATCGACGCAGACGATCTGTTCCGCAAGACGGCCGGAAACCCGTTCTTCGTCACCGAGGTCCTCGCAGCGGGAGAGGCCGAGATTCCACCCACGGTGCAAGACGCGGTCCTCGCTCGTGCCGCGCGCCTGACGCGCGCGGCGAGGTCCCTGCTCGAGGCGGTCGCGGTCGTTTCGCCCAAGGGCGAGGTCTGGCTGCTCGAGACGATCGCCGCTGACGCGATCGAACACCTCGACGAGTGTGTCGGCTCCGGTGTCCTGATCGCGGATGCGGAAGGGGTGCGCTTCCGTCACGAGCTCGCACGCCTCGCCGTCGAGGGCTCGGTCGCACTGAATCGGAGGGTCGCGCTTCACAGAAAGGCACTCGCGGCTCTCGCCGACCCACCGACGGGAGAGCCGGATCTCGCCAGGCTCGCGCACCACGCCGAGGCGGCCGGCGACACCGACGCGGTGCTTCGCTTCGCACCTGCAGCGGCGGCCCGCGCGGCGTCGCTCGGGGCGCACCGCGAGTCGGCCGCGCAGTACGCGCGGGCCCTCCGCTTCGGCGATCGGTTGTCCGCTGCCGAGCGCGCGAACCTGCTCGAACGCCGTTCCCGGGAGTGCTACTTGACCGATCAGTACGACGACGGAATCGCAGCGCTGGAGCAGGCGCTCGAATGCCGCCGGGCGCTGGGCGACAGGGTCGGGGAGGCCGAGGTGCACCGCCGGCTGTCCGAGTTCCTCTGGTGTCCGGGCCGGACCGCCGAAGCAGAGCGTGCGGCGCGGGACGCCGTGACCCTCCTCGAACGGCTTCCGCCCGGCCGGGAGCTCGTCCGGGCGTACCACAATCTCGGGCGGCTCTGTGGGGCCGCGGCACGCTCGGAGGAGGCGATCGCCTGGGGTGGGCGCGCGCTCGAGCTCGCGGAGCAGCTCGAGGATGCCGAAGGCGCCGCGCACGCGCTCACGTTCGTGAGCTCGGTTCAGGGCGATTACGAGCAGCTCGAGCAAAGCCTCGAGCGCGCCCGCCGTGGAGGGCTCGCCGAGCAGGTCGGGCACATCTCCATCCTGCTCGCCGCGGCTGCGGTCGAGAGTCGCCGCCACCCCCGTGCGAGCAGGTACCTGGAGGCGGGAATCGTCCACTGCAGCGAGCAGGGTCTCGAGCTGTTCCGTCTCTACCTCCACGCGCATCGCGCGCGCTCGGAGCTCGACCAGGGTCGCTGGTCGGACGCGGCCGACTCGGCGGCCTCCGTTCTGCGCGTCCCGCGTACATCGACCACACCACGCATCCTGTCGCTCGTCGTGCTCGCGCTCGTGCGCGCGCGCCGCGGTGACCCGCAGGTCTGGCCGTTGCTGGACGAGGCATGGAAGCTGGCGGAGCCGACGGGCGAGCTGCCGCGGCTCGCACCCGTGGCCGCCGCTCGGGCGGAGGCGGCATGGCTCGAAGGCCGGCACGGGACGATCGCGGATGCAACCGGGGCCACGCTGGACCTCGCATTGCGGCGGAGCGCCTCATGGCGGATCGGCGAGCTCGCCTGCTGGCGCCGGCGGGCAGGCATCCGCGAGGAGATCGCAGCCGGTGCAGCCGAGCCGTACGCCCGCCAGCTCGCCGGGGAGTGGGCGCGAGCGGCGGAGGAATGGAGCGGGCTCGGGTGCCCGTACGAAGCCGCGCTCGCGCTCGCCGATTCCGAAGATGACGATGCGCTCCGCCGTGCGTTGCGCGAGTTGCAGCGGCTCGGTGCTGCGCCGGCTGCCGCGCTGGTCGCCCGGCGACTGCGGCAGCGCGGCGCGCGGGGCCTTCCGAGGGGACCGCGACCGGCGACGCGGAAGAATCCCGCGAACCTCACCGCGCGTGAGCTCGAGGTGCTCGCGTTGATCGCTCGAGGGCTCCGCAACGCGGAGATAGCCGAGCGGCTCTTCCTCGCCGAGAAGACCGTCGATCATCACGTGTCGGCGATCCTCCGCAAGCTCGGCGTCCGCACGCGCGGCCAGGCGAGCATCGAGGCCGCCCGGCTCGGCGTCGTCGCCCAAGATCGGTAACGCCCTCCTCCAATGTAGGTACGCCTCCCGATGCCCTTTCCGCGGCGACCTCCTACCGTCGAGTCCTGAGAGTGGCGGACCCCGAACGGAGGAGCAACGTGCCGCGATACATCGTCGAGCGAACGTTTCCGAAGCGTGCGCGCCTGATCGGGGCCGGCGCGGCGGACACCCACCTCGCGATCGTCGATCGGAACGCGGACGAGGGCGTCACCTGGATCCACTCGTATGTGAGCGACGACCGGAAGAAGACGTTCTGCGTCTACGACGCCCCCAGCCCGGAGGCGATCAGGAAGACGGCCGCTCGCAACGAGCTTCCGGTCGATCGGATCACACAGGTCCGTCTGCTCGACCCGTACTTCTACACGTAAGGAGGAGAAGCGCATGCGTCGTCTCATCAGCATCAGCGTGCTTGCCGCGGCGGTGGCCGTCGTGGCCGGCGCAACCTGGGCCTCGGCGAAGGGGCCCGACTGGACGCAGCTCGACGAGCAGGGCTGGGATTGTCCCGTCGTCTTCGGAGCGGTTCACTGCGCCCCGCCCGGCGGGCTCGCCCGCGTCGGCTCGGGCGAGGCGGAGACGATGACGTTCCTCGTCTTCTCGACGAGTGACGGCTCGTTCCGCGGCACCGAGCACATCGTCCGTGCCGACATCTTCAACGGCCAGCCGTGCCCGACCGATCCGCCGAGCCGGCAGTACACGTATCTCAACGCCGGACCGCACGACATCGGTCTCGACTACTACGCCTGCCACCGCTACGACAGCTCGTTCTAGGCAGAGGGAACGACCGCCCGGTAACCCGTAGCGACGGCCGGAGGGATGGAGGGCGCTCGCGCGAGCGCCCTCCATCTCCGCTGAGGTCAAGACCGGCGATCTCGGCGGCTTCGCCGAGCGCAGCCGTTGACACCGGCAGGCGGGGGTCTCCGCCCGCACCGGCTCAGGAAGGAATCTTGCCCGCCACCTCCCAGATGTGGCCGTCCGGGTCGGTGAAGCTCGCGGTGCGGAGTCCCCAGTCCCGGTTCATCGGGCCGTTGAGCAGTTCGACACCGCGCGACGCCAGCTCGGCACACACCGCATCGTGCCGATGCGACGGGTTCGCTCGAACCCGTGACTCTCGAATATCGACACGGTGCCGTTGTGAAGGAACGATGCGGACACCCTCCGGCCTTCGGTGTCTTCGGGATAGCTCTCGACCGTCCCTCCGCCGAGCCGCGCGATCTCGTCCAGGGCACCGCCGAGCGCGGCGGAAGCGACCCCGTTGCGCCGGTACTTGCCGTCGATGAAGAAGCACGTGATCCGCCAGTCCGGAAGGGCGCGAGGCCTTCGAGGTAGGCGCGCTTGTGCTTACAGCAGGCTAGTTCTGCTCGACGTCCTCCAGGAAGGCGAGGACGCGCTGCTCGAGCAGTGTCGCGGCGCTCTCGTCATAGTCCGGCAGGCTGTTGTCAGCGAACAGATGTCGATCGCCGGGATACAGGAACAACTCCGCGCCGTCGATCGCCTTGACGAGCTCGCGCGCGGCTGGAAGGTCTTCCACCGCCCACTCGTCGTCCTCCATCATGTGGATCTGGAGGGGGACTCCCGGCGGCCAGGAGCCGCCGAACTCGGAGGCCGGGAAAGCAGCGTGGAACAACAGGGCACCTTTGGCCCCGGGCGTGTCTGGGCCAGCATCTGCGCGGGCAGCGCTCCGAGCGAGAACCCGGCATAGACGAGCTCGTTCGGCAAGCCGTCGGCGGCGAGTCGGCCGCGCTCCTGAATCGTCCCGAAGCGACCTCCTTCGCGTAGCCGACGCCCTCGTCGAGGTCGGTGAAGGTCTTGCCGTCGTAGAGGTCGGGGGCGTGGACGACGTGTCCGGCAGCTCGCAGAACGTCGGCGAACGCGAGGAATCCTCGGGTCCGGCCGTGTGCGTGATGGAACAGCAGGATCTCGGCCATGACCACCTCCTATCACGCTCGGAGATCTCGAAACGCCGTCCGCGCGCCTCTACGGTGCGAGGGTGAAAATCAGCGCCGCCAGGGCTCGGGTGCGATCCCAAGGGGAGGCGCGGCTCACGTGTTCCAGACCACCTCGATACGTCGCTCGATTCCTGGAAGCGGTAGGGCGCCGGCCTCGG
>JACCTQ010000337.1 GCA_013812265.1 Actinomycetota bacterium | reverse complement strand
TCGGCGTCCACGCCGATGCCCCACTTACCCTTTTCCTTCGCTCCGTCGAGCGAACCGAGGCCGCACTGACCCGCGACGGCGAACACGGCCTGCGAGCCTGCCGCAATCTGGTTCAGGGCGATCTCCTTGCACTTCGCCTGATCCGTGAAGCTGTTGGCGTAGGCGTACAGGACCTCGATCCGCGCATTGGCCCTCCGCGCGCAGAAACGATAACCGGCAATAAAGGCGTCGACAGCCGGCACCTGGATCCCGCCTACAGCACTGATCACCTGGCGTCCTCCGGCCCGCTTGGCTACCCGCGCGGCGAGATCGCCCACAAGGCACCCGGCCTCGTTCTCGCGAAAGATCAGCCCCTGAGCGTTGCGAGGCTTGCCCGGCATGGTTGAGTTCGCGATGTCCACGCCCGCGAACTTGACGTTCGAATAACGCTGGGCGACCGTGCCTATCTGCTCGGTCATGAGGAAGCCGACTGCAACGATAAGGTCATACCGCTCGCTCGCGAG
This sequence comes from Actinomycetota bacterium, assembly GCA_013812265.1. Taxonomy (GTDB): domain Bacteria; phylum Actinomycetota; class Thermoleophilia; order Gaiellales; family Gaiellaceae; genus JACCTQ01. Next base: position 9,749 of record JACCTQ010000337.1, on the reverse strand, counting down.
CTTGGCGAGATTCGGAATGTAGTCCGAGTTCGACTTCGAGATCAACACACGCGTGCTCACGCCTGGCAGCTTGTCGGCTTTCAGGCGGCCCTTGTTCGCAAGCGAGTTGAAGCCCTTGTCGTTCAGACCGCCGACGTCGGTGACAACACCGACCTTGATGTTCTTCGTTGGCGCCGAGGCGCCTCCATAGCTTGCCCCCGCTACGGCGAGGGACGCAGTAACCGCAGCTGCAAGCCACGGCATCCAGTACTTCCTTTTCACAAAGACCTCCTTAGATTCCCCCGGTCCACCATGCATCGGCCGCGCCGATGCTAACTCCTACTGAGACGCTCGGTCGAGCCTGGTGGTTAGGAGCTGACGCTCTCCCCGAGGCGCACCCGGTCTAAACCGGTCTCGTCGACGAGCACTCGGCGCGGCTTCGAGCCTTCGTAGCCGGAGATGACGCCGCGCCGCTCCAGCATGTCGATGAGCCTGCCCGCGCGCGTGTAGCCCACCCGGAGGCGGCGTTGAATGAGCGAGACGGACGCCGTCTGGGTCTGAACGACGATCTCGATCGCGCGCTCGAGCAGCGGATCCTCGTCGGGGTCGAACTCCTCGTCTCCGGTGTCGACGCCTTCCTCGAACACGTCGGGTGCCTCGAGGAGGGACTCGTCGAGCTCCTGCTCGCGCTGGTGACGGCACTGCTCGACGACGAGCGCGACCTCCTCCTCGCTGACGTACGCGCCCTGAAGCCGCTGGAGGCGCGATGTCCCGAGCGGCTTGAACAGCATGTCGCCCTGACCGAGGAGGCTCTCTGCACCGGCCTGATCCAGGATCACGCGGGAGTCGGTCTGGCTCGAGACCGCGAAGGCGATGCGGGAGGGGACATTCGCCTTGATCATGCCCGTGATGACGTCCACAGACGGGCGCTGCGTCGCCAGGACGAGATGGATTCCGACTGCCCGCGACTTCTGGGCGAGGCGGATGACAGCGTCCTCGACCGCCTGCGGCGAGATCATCATCAGATCGGCGAGCTCGTCGATCACGACGAGAAGGTACGGCAGCGGATCCTCGCCCTTGGCACGAAGGGTGCGATTGGCCTCGGGCAGGTTGCGAGCACGCAGCTGTGACAGCCGCTCGTAGCGACGCTCCATCTCCCCCACCACGTTCGCGAGTACGGCGGACGCCTCTTTCGGGCTCGACACGACCGGGGTCAGCAGATGCGGAATCGACTCGTAGAAGCCCAGCTCGATCCGTTTGGGGTCGATCAGGATGAGTCGCACGTCATCCGGTGTGGCTCGCAGCAGGATGGATGTGAGCATCGTGTTGATGCAGCCCGACTTGCCGGATCCCGTCGTGCCGGCGATGAGCACGTGGGGCATGCGAGCGAGGTCGGTCCAGACAGCGCTGCCGGAGATGTCTTTGCCGAGCCAGACCGATAGGGGACTCGCGGTCGCCGGCAAATCCTCGTAGATGTCTCCCAGCGTGACGTAGCTCGGCGAGAGGTTGGGCAGCTCCACTCCGACCGCCTGCTTGCCGGGGATGGGCGCCAGGATGCGAATGTCGGTCGTCGCCAGCGCGTACGAGAGGTCGTCCTTGAGCGCTGCCACCTTGTTGACCTTGGTTCCGGGGGCCAGCTGGAGCTCGTAGCGCGTGACCCTCGGCCCCGCGATCTGCCCGATCACGGTCGCCTCGACTCCGAAGTGCGCCAGCGTTTGAACGAGAGCTTCGGCTATTCGCGACCCAACCTCAGCCGACGCTGCGGTCGCAGGGGTGGAGCGCCGGAGGACGGCGCGATCCGGCAGTTGATAGTCGTTCCGGGGGCCGGCGCTCGTCTCGAAGAGGCTCTCCTGGCGATCGCCGTCGATCGGCTCCTCCTCGACCCGGGAGAGCATGGGAACGAGCGGGGGAGGCTGCCCGGACTCGGAGACCACATCGGGAAACTCGTGCACAGCGTCGATCGGTGGCCTGGGTCTCGGCTTGATCTCCGGCGGCGCCGGGGATGTCAGCTCGTCCGCCGAACGGCTCGACCCCACGTCCAGCTTGCGCCGGGCGGCACCACCTGCGTGCTTGATCGCGTGCCCCGAGCGGCGAAGGAGCGCGCCCGCAGACGCTCCGCTCAGGAGGAGTGCGCCGGCGATCACCGCCGTGACGCCGAGAATGGTGGCGCCCGTCTCGCCGAGCAGTCGTCCGAACAGCCCCTCGAGTGTGCGGCCGGCCTGCCCGCCGTTTTCCGCTCCGAGCGCGAGCAGCGTCCCCAGTGCCAGTACGGCGAGGCCGGTGCGGAAGGGCTGCACGTTGACGAGCGCGCTGCGCGCGAGCATCAAGGCCCCGACCGCGACGCAGGCGGCGGGCACTCCGTAAACCACCGCTCCAATCGCCCACCCGAAGCCGTCGGCGACCCAGCCACCGACATAGCCTCCACCCCAGCCGAGGTAGAGAACCGTGGCCAGGAAGAGTCCGAAGCCTACGAGCGCAAGCCCGATGAGCTCGGGGTGCTGGTGCCCACCGCTCCCTCGAGCGCCTTTCTTCTTCTTCACGCGCGCCGGGAGACGCGGCTTGAGCGTGCGCTTCTTGCGACGGCGCGCCATGAACAGCCTCGTTCGACGCGGGCGCGTCGACCCCTGCGCTCCTTCCGGCCCTCAGGCGTCGAAGGAGCGGATCCGCTCGACGAGCAACTCCAGGAACGCACTGGAGTCGATGTCGACGCCGACGTGCGCATTCGCCTCGTTCCCGGTGCGCCGCCACAGATCTACGACGGTCCTCCCTCGGCACAAGGTGGACTCGCAGTCGACCGCCACGTGGCGGTCGACCGTCTCCACGAGCCCGGGCCGCAGGACGTGCGCGACGGCGACCGCGTCGTGGATGGGCGACCCTTCGAAGCCGTAGGTGCGGCGATGGAACCTGGAGAAGAAGGCAAGCAACTCGGCGACCATGGCGCCCGTCCGGCCGGACGATCGCAGCGACTCTGCCTGGACGTCGGTGAGGATGGCCTTGTGGGTGACGTCGAGGCCGATCATCGTTATGTCGAGGCCGCTCGAGAACACCCGTGCCGCCGCTTCTGGATCGGCCCAGATGTTGAACTCGGCGGCCGGCGTCACGTTCCCCTCGGCGATGGAGCCCCCCATGAGGACGATCCGACCGAGGCGTTGCGCAGCTTGGGGGTGCCGCGCAAGCAGCAACGCAACGTTGGTAAGAGGGCCGGTCGGCACGAGGGTGACCGGCGTGCCCGCTGCGAGCGCTCGTTCGGCCAGGAAGTCGACCGCATGGACATTCACCGCACGGGCCGTGGGCGGCGGGAGCTCAGGCCCCTCGAGGCCGCTCTCGCCGTGGACGTACTCGGCCACGAAGAGATCTCTGACAAGCGGCCGGTCGGCCCCGGCCGCGACCGGAACGTCCTCGCGGCCCACGAACTCGAGCACCCGAATCGCGTTCGCCGTCGTTTTCTCGAGCGTCTGGTTGCCATGCGTCGTTGTGACGCCGAGTAGCTCGACCTCCGGGCTAGCGAGCGCCAGGAGGAGTGCTATTGCATCGTCATGGCCGGGGTCGCAGTCGATCAGGATCGGGGTCGGCACCGGTGGTTCCCGTGCTCTACGCCGCGATGGCGCGCAGATCCTCGACGGCCCGCTCGAGCAGGTTCTCGCGGAGGTCGAAGAGGCCGGCCCAGAGCGAGCCCCGGTCCGGATGCGACTGGAATCGCGCAGCGACGCCCAGCCCCTCGAGTGCCCGCACGAGCACGGCGAGCTCGAGATAGGCCTGTGCCACGCGGATCGCCGACATCCGCACGCCGGCGCGCGTCAGGATCGGTTCCCAGTCGAGCAGCTCGGCGGCGCCCGGGCCGCCGTACCAGGAACGGCCCTCCGCGCGCTCGGGCTCGAGCTCCAGCAGGTAGCGCTCGAGCGGGCCTTCGAGGCCGATCAGCGCCGTCTCCGCACGGTCGGCAGCACGGCGGAGAGCCGCCTGACGCTTGCCTGGCGTGGAGGGCTCCGGCTCACCCCGCGCCCACCGCTCGAGCAGACGGCAGAACGAGAGCGCGGCCACCTCGCAGGCGCGCAGCTGCACCACGAGGCGCTGCACGGTGGCCTCGTCCACCCCCTGGTCGATCAGCACGTCTTGCCAGCCGCGCGTCGAGGCGGCTCTCATACTTCGATGACGACGGGCAGGATCATCGGGCGGCGCCCGGTGCGGTCGTAGATCAGCTGGCCAACGCCGTCATGGAGATGCTCTTGCAGCAGCTTGATCTCTCTGACGTCGTCAGCCAGGCACCGGTCGAGGATGCGGCCCGCTTCGCCCCGCATCTCGTCCAAGAGCGGGCCTGGCTCCGAGAAACCTCGCGCGATCAACTCGGGAGGTGCGTGGGCCGCCCCGTTCACGCTTCCGAGGGTGGCGACGAGGATCAGGACGCCGTCCTCCGAGAGGTGCCGGCGGTCGCGCAACGCGACGTCGCGCACGTCGCCCACACCGAGACCGTCGACGAAGGTGACGCCCGCCTCCACGCGGCCGACGATGCGCGGGCCGGTTCGATTCAGCTCCACCACGGACCCGTTCTCGGCGATCACGATCGACTTCGCCGGCACTCCGGCGTCCTGGGCAAGTCGCGCGTGCGCCGCGAGCATCCGGTACTCACCGTGGACGGGCATCACGGCTTTCGGCCTCAGTAGAGAGAGAATCATGCGCAGCTCATCGGAGTGGCCGTGCCCCGAGGTGTGAACGATCGCGTTTTCCTCGTGCAGCACCTCGGCGCCGAGCTTCGCGAGCCCGTTGATGGTGTCGTGGATCCGCAGCTCGTTTCCCGGAATCGGCCTGGCGGAGATGATGACCGTGTCGCCGCGCTCCACGCGTACGGCCGGGTGGTCGTTGTATGCGACCCGTGTGAGGGCCGAAAGCGGCTCGCCCTGGCTGCCCGAGCACAGGATCAGGACCTCGTGCGGACGATGATTGCCGAGTTCGTCCGCCCTGATGAGCACTCCTTCGGGCACGGTCATGTAGCCAGTGTTTCGCGCGATGTTCAGGTTCTTGCGCATCGACCTGCCCACGACGAAGACCTTGCGCTTCGCCTGCACGGCCACGTCGATCGCCTGCTGCATGCGGTGGATGTTCGACGCGAACGAGGAGACGAGGACGCGTCCCGTTCTCACCGGGATGATCTGTCGGAAGGCCTCGCCGACCACCCGCTCGGAAACTGTGACACCCGGCCGCTCGGCGTTCGTCGAGTCCCCGAGGAGAAGGTCGACTCCGCGGTTCCCCAACTCGGCGAGCGCCCCGACGTCGGTCTTCATGCCGTCGACCGGCGTGTGATCGATCTTGTAGTCACCCGTGTGCACGATGCGGCCCCCCGGGCTCTCCAGAACGACGGCGACGGCGTCCGGGATGGAATGCGCCATCCGCACGAACTCGACCCGGAAAGCGCCGAGCTGCACCGGCTCGGCGCCGGGCTTCGCCTCACGCAACTCGGTCGACCGGAGCAGCCCGTGCTCGTCGAGCTTCGAGCTGATGAGGCCGAGCGTGAGGCGGGTGGCCCAGATTTCCGGGATCCGCACGTCACGGAGCACGTAGGGCAGTGCGCCGACGTGGTCTTCGTGGCCGTGAGTGAGAATGAGAGCGCGCACGTTGCGGGCGTGGTCGCGGAGATAGCCGAAATCAGGCAGAACCAGGTCGACACCGAGATGCTCGTCGCGGGGAAACGCCAGGCCCGCGTCGACGACGACGATGTCGTCGGCCGCCTCGAAGACGGTCATGTTCTTGCCGACCTCGCCGAGGCCGCCGAGTGGGATGATTCGACAGGTTCCGTCGGCCATACCGGTCAAACGGCAGCTGCGCTCAGCAGGCCGGCACGCTCCAGGCAGGCGCGGACTTCGGCGCTTTCCTCCCCGCTCGCTTCGACGAGCGGGAGCCGGAAACCTCCAACGTCGTGCCCGAGAAGGTTCAGCGCCGTCTTGATGGGAATCGGGTTCACCGTCACCTTCAGAATGTCGTAGGCCGGGGCCAGCTCGCCGTCGATCCTGCGAGCGCCTTCCGCGTCGCCAGACCGGAACCGCCCGATCATCTCCTTCACCTGGGGGCCCACCACGTGTGTGTGGACGCAGACGCCCCCGACGCCGCCCAGCTCGAGGAAGGGCAGGACAAGAGGGTCGTCGCCCGCATACAGATCGAGCTCCGTCTCCGTGCGGATGCGGCGGGCCTGCTCGAGATCATCGTTCGCCTGCTTCACCGCCTTGACCGTTGGAATCTCGGCCAGCTGCACGATCGTCTCGGGCTCGATGTTCAAGACGACGCGGGCTGGAATGTTGTAGACGATGACCGGCTTGTCGCTCTCGGCGGCGACGGCCTTGAAGTGCTCGATGATGCCGCGTGGAGGCGGCTTGTTGTAGTAGGGCGTCACGACGAGGAAGCCGTCCACGCCGAGCGCGTGCGCCTGGGCGGTCAGGTGCACGGAGTGGGCCGTCGAGTAGGTGCCGGTGCCTGCCACGACGGTGGCCCTCTCCCCCACCTCGTCGACGGCGGCGGCGAAGAGGTCGAGCCGCTCGGCATCCGTCAGTGTCGGCGACTCGCCGGTCGTTCCCGCCACGACCAGCCCGTCCGAGCCGTTCGCCACCAGATGCGACGCCAGCGCCCGGAAGCGCTCGAAGTCGACCGACCCGTCCAGGCGGAACGGGGTGACGATGGCAGTTAGGACCTCGCCGAGCACGAGCCGAGTCTACTGAGGAGACGCGACGCCCCGCTCCCACCCCATGACGGTGTATGGGCGCCCGATCACGATCTCCGGGACGATCACCTTCCAGCCTCGAGCCCCGTAGAGCGCCTTCGCCGGCTCGTTCTGCACCTCCGTCGCGAGCACTGCAGTCGGCCGGCCCGCGCGCGCAAGCAGTTCGTCGTTGAGCCATGTGCCAAGACCGCGGCGACGACACGCCGGGTGGACGCCCAGCTCGACGAACTCGAGTTCCCCGGGCTGGAGCCAACGAGCTCGCTGTTCTTCCGTCATCGCAGCGGCGATCCGGCGATGCCAGGCTTCTCCCTCCCCGCCGACATATCCGTATGCGAAGCCGACGAGGTCGGCTTCCTCCTCGAGCGCGAGGAAGAGGAACCCCTTGCGGCGCGCATGGCGTGGGAGAATCGCGTAGAGCTGATCGGTGGTTTTCGGCCAGACCGCCTGCCATAGCACCTCCAGCTCGGCGCGCCGCTTCGCGAGCACGTCCTCGGCCCCGAGCTCCACGAGCCGCACGCTCGCGTCTCGCCCCGTCACGAGCGCTGCAAGAACCAAGCTCTCACCGCGCAGCCCACGAGTCCGGCGACACCGCGCGCCGACGACGCGGCCCGTCGGCGCAGGCGGTCACAGCAGTGCCCCCAGCCCCACCGTGAGCCCCGGGGGGAGCTTACGCAGCCGCTCCAGCGCTAGCAGGACGCCCGGTACGAACGCCTCGCGCGAGAGCGTGTCGTGCCTGATGGTGAGCAATTGCCCCTCGCCGCCCAGGAGCACCTCCTGGTGGGCCACCAGCCCGGGCAGTCTGACGGAGTGGATCGGCGTCTCGCCCGGAAGGAGAGCGGCCGTCGCCCTCGCGGTCCCGGACGGCGCATCGCGCTTCGCCTCGTTGTGCAGCTCCACGATCTCCGCTCGCGCAAGATGCCCGGAGGCCTCGGCCGCGAAGCGCATCATCAGCACCGCGCCGATCGCGAAGTTCGGAGCCGAGAAGACGGGGAGCGAACAGTCGCGTGCGAGAGCATCGAGAGGCGCGAGGTCGGCTCCGGTTGTTCCGACCACGCACGGCACTCCCTGCTCCAGGCACGCACCGACGTTGGCCACCACCGCGCCCGGCGTGGTGAAGTCCACTGCCGCGTCGAGGCCTTGGACGTCGACCGGGTCTTCGCGACCTATGCCGCGGACGTCGTGGCCGGCCGCCTCCAGACCGGGCTGCAACGCTCGACCGACCTTGCCCCGATAACCGAGGAGGGCGATCCTCATTCAGTCCCTACGCCGCCGCTCGTTCGGCGAGCGCCGGGCTGATGCGCTCGACGGCCGCGAGAAAGCGCCCCTCGTGTGGGCCGATACCCGCGGCCGAAAGTCCGTCGGGAGCGAGCAGGAGCGTCGCCAGCTCGGCGAGGGCGACGGGCTCGACCGCCTCGATCTCCGCGATCAAGCGATCCAGAGACAGCAGCTCGGTGTCGGTGATCACCGACTTCCCGAGGCGGGTCATGCGGTTGGAAGTCGACTCCATGGCCAGCATGATCCGGCCCTTCATGTTCTCCTTGGCCCGCTCGAGCTCCGAGTCGCGTAGGTTGCCGGCCGCGACGTCGGCGATCTCCGCTGCGGCGATCTCGAGGCACGCGGCAAGGTTCTCCTCGCGCGTGCCCACGTAGAGCCCGATCTGGCCCGTATCGCTGTACTGCGAGGCGAAGGTGTACACCGAGTACGCCATCCCACGCTTCTCGCGGATCTCCTGGAACAGCCGGGAGGAAGCCGATCCGCCGAGGACGCTGTCGAGCAGCGAGGCGGCAAAGCGCCGCCGATCCGAGCGGGAGATGCCCGGAGCTCCGAGGCAGACGTGGTACTGCTCCGTTTCCTTGCGCTGGAATCGAATGCCGGGGGCGGGAGTCTTCACCAACGGACGCCGTACCTGTGGTCGAGCACGTTCTGCACCGCTCCGCCGGGACGCGGCTCCCTGCAGCAGGCCCACGAGCTTGTCGTGATCGACGTTGCCGGCTGCCGCCACGACGATATTCGCCGGAACGTACCTAGTCCTGTGGTAGGCGGCGATAGTGCGGCGCGCTACCGTCGAGATTACATCGGCGGTTCCGATCACCGGACGTCCGAGAGCATGATTTCCGAAGACGGCTTCGGAAAGGAGGTCGTGCACGAGCTCCTGGGGCGTGTCCTCGTACATGGCGATCTCCTCGAGCACCACCTCCCGCTCGGCGTCCAGATCCGCGAAGACCGGCGCGAACACCATGTCGATGATGACGTCGAGGGCGCGCTGGAGCTGCTCGTCCATGACGCGCGCGTAGACGACCGTGTGCTCTCGCGAGGTGGCGGCATTCAGCTCGCCTCCGAAGGCGTCGAAGATCTCCGCAATCTCCTGGGCGGTGTGCGATCGCGAGCCTTTGAAGAGCAGGTGCTCGATGAAGTGCGAGATTCCCGCCTTCGCGGTCGGCTCGTCCCTGGCACCGGCGCCGATCCAAAAGCCGATCGCGACCGAGCGAACACCGGAGAGGCGCTCGCTGATAACGCGCTCACCCGAATCGAGCTCCGACAGCACGTACTTCTGCACCGCGGGATCGTAACGCTCGCCCGCGGGCTCCTCCGCGATCATCTCGGAGCAGTGAACAGCCGCGGGGGCCGGCTGCGATCGGCGAACGCCCTCACGCCGTGCCTGCGCTCCCACCAGAGATTCTTGACCCCCGCCACGACGGCTGCGACTCCCATGCCGGCCACAGCTCCCGCCAGGAACGCTGCGACGCTGGCGTCGAACAGGAGCGCAACGGCGGCGAGGATGCTGACGCCGACCGTGCTCGGAAAAACGGCTCTGGCGGCCATTTCCCACCACCGGTCGTAGCGGGCGTGATCCGGCACGGCCGTCGGCTCACCTCTGAGTCCGAGAAAACGACGGCGCGGGTCTGCCAGCAACACGAGCACGAGCATGGCCGTGCCGAACGAGAACTGCGCGAGCGGCCGCCCGTTCTCCGCCCCGGCCAGGATGGCGGCGCCGAGGAGAGCGGCCCCCACGACGAGTCGGACTGCCGCGACGATGAACATCCGCGCGGGGACGCTTGCGAGC